>JARCMB010000450.1 GCA_030248825.1 Pseudanabaenaceae cyanobacterium MP8IB2.15
AATTTCCAGACGACCCATATAACTGGGATAGTCCACCATAATCTGTCGATCGAATCGACCAGGACGCAGCAACGCACTATCTAAGACATCAGGACGATTGGTCGCCGCGATGATAATTACACCTGTATTGCCATGAAATCCGTCCATCTCGGTGAGCAACTGGTTTAACGTCTGTTCGCGTTCGTCATTGCCCCCACCAATCCCTGTGCCGCGTTGACGACCAACAGCATCAATTTCGTCGATAAAAACGATACAGGGCGCATTTTCCTTGGCTTTGTGGAATAAATCTCTCACCCGCGACGCACCTACGCCGACAAACATCTCGACAAATTCTGAGCCTGACAGTGAGAAAAACGGTACGCCCGCTTCACCAGCGATCGCTTTCGCTAGCATCGTCTTACCCGTACCAGGTGGCCCAATCAACAACACGCCTTTAGGGATTTTTGCCCCCACAGCGGTGAATCGATCGGGCTGCTTCAAGAATGTCACCACCTCTTGCAGTTCTTCTTTGGCAGATTCGACCCCAGCAACATCATCAAAAATCACGCCTGTCTTAGCTTCGGGTGAAAATCTCGCTTTCGACTTGCCAAAATTCAAGGTTTGGGTGGGGCCGCCAGGAGAATTATTCATCCGCCGCAACACGACAAATAGTAACAAAATCAGAATCGCGGGAAACAAAAATGTACTGAGCAATTGCCAAAAAACGGCTGGCTGCTTAGCTGTTTGGACGGCAATATCGACATCGTTTTCACGCAGAGTCTTGATTAACTCAGTGTTACCATCCCTCGCAAACAGATCGACCGTCACAGTTTGACCATCTCGCAGTTCGGCCGTTGCCGAGAGTCCATTGCTATCGAGATCGACGCGCTTGACTTGTTTCGACTTAACCTTACCCAGAAATTCGCTGTAACTTTGTGGTACAGGTTCGCCATCTTTGGCATTAGCAGCACTGGGAAAGAATGTCACCACGCTTTGACAGGCGATCACACTGCTGAGGATCAGGGTCTGAAATCGCCACCAGAATAGATTTTTTGCAGAAGGCTTCACCGTCAGTTCTCCTTCAATCGTCAATAAGTTGCTCTTAACCCTAGTCTAATCCAAAGAAAGCTGGGGAAAACAGTTAAACTGATGAAAATTACATCAGTCTTTATTCCCTCTCATGAATGCTAAGAGTGCCAACAGTTCCATCCAGTCTTTCTCGTTAAGTGATTTTGCCAGTGCTTTAGCTGAACACAACTATGAGTTTAACGTCGGTCAGATCGTCACAGGTAAGGTCGTTAGTCATGAAACACGAGGAGCCTATGTGGATATTGGCGGCAAATCTCCAGGTTTCTTGCCGATCGAAGAAGTGTCACTCAGTTCGGCTGACACACCTAACCTAGTAGAGTTATTACCACTAGAAACAGAGCGATCGTTTTTGATTATTAGCGATCAAGATGCCGATGGCGGTGTTAAGCTCTCGATTCGGCGGTTACAGGTGCGCCAAGCTTGGGAGAATTTGAGATCGTTCCAAGCTGAAGCTAAAGCCTTTGATTGTCGGGTGGTCGGCATCAATAAAGGTGGTGTGATGGTCAACTGTACTGGTTTGCGAGGATTTATTCCTCGATCGCATCTGGTCGAAAAGTCGGATTTGGCTGGTCTAGTTGGCAAAACTCTAGCAGTTGTGATCGAAGATCTCGACGAATCGCGCAATAAGTTGGTGTTGTCAAACCGTAAAGCCATGCGCGCTTCGGCAATGAGTCAACTATCTCGGGGACAACTGATCGAAGGCAAAGTCAGCAGTTTGCGACCATTCGGGGCATTTGTCGATTTTGGTGGTACATCGGGTTTATTGCACATCAAAGAAATTAGCCAGAAATATATCGGCGACATTAATTCGGTGTTTCAACCCGACCAAGCGATCAAAGCTGTAATTGTTGACATCGACGAGTCGCGCAATCGTATTTCCCTGTCCACCAAGATTCTAGAAAATCATGCGGGTGAGATGCTGGACAACCGCGAACAAGTTTTTGCCGAAGCAGAGCAAAGACTGGAAAACAACATCAAACAACTTTGGGATTAGTAGACCTTACCCCTCTCCTGCAAGGAGAGGGGCTAGGGGTGAGGTCAGTCAGCAATTAAGCCAATTAATAACTGTGGAAATTTTATGTGTAAGTAACGGGCACGGCGAGGATCAGATCGCTGCCAGAATTTGTATTGAGTTGGAAAAGCTGGGCGTATCGGCAATCGCTTTACCACTCGTCGGCATTGGTCATGCCTATCGATCGACCAATATCCCAATTGTGGAAGGCTCGACCCAAGCAATGCCGTCGGGTGGCTTTGTGCGGATGGATGGCGGTCAACTCTGGCGCGACTTACGCAGTGGACTGGCAGGACTGACCTGGAAGCAACTCCAGATTGTATGGCAGTGGTCGAAGCGGAATAATTTCAAAAAAACAGGGCAAAAGAACATAGTCCTAGCGGTGGGTGACATCGTGCCGCTTTTATTTGCTTGGCTACCTGCGGTGTTTGGCGGTTGCGATTTTGTCATGATCGCCACGGCAAAATCTGAATATTACTGGTGCGATCGAAAAGGCAGGATTCCGACGATTCCAAAACCGTGGGGTGGTTCGGTATTTTACCCTTGGGAGCGATCTCTGATCCGTAGTCGTCATTGTCAGGCGACATTTGTGCGCGATCGGTTCACGGCAAATCTTCTCGACAACCAGTTTCGGCTTCCTGTCAAGTTTATGGGCAACCCGATGATGGACGGGCTAGAAGCGAAAGGTCTGGAGCTTGGTGTGAGCGAAGATGAATGGTCGATCGCGATCCTGCCAGGTTCACGTCCACCCGAAGCTTACGAAAATTGGCAGAGCTTACTGCTTGGGGCTCATTCGATCGCCAGAGCCATGTCCCAATCCGTCACATTTTTAGCCGCGATCTCCTCAGAGCTAGAAATCGAGCAACTAGCGCAGATCCTGATCCAGAATGGCTGGATTGAGGTGGACGATCTGACCTACAAACTCCAGAGATCGAGGTTACGACTGGTGATGCATGGGTTTGGGGACTGCCTGCAACAATCTCACCTCGGTTTAGCGATGGCAGGGACAGCCACAGAGCAATTAGTTGGTCTAGGTAAACCCGCGATCACAATTGTCGGAAATGGGCCGCAGTTCAACCGTCAATTTGCTGAAGAACAAGCACGGTTGCTCGGTGTCTCGGTAACTCTAGTCGAGAAACCCGCCCAAGTTGGCGAAGTGATTACAGATTTGCTCAATGACCCTGACTATTTTCAAGATTCGATCGAAAATGGTCTAGAACGAATGGGAACTCCTGGAGCTTCACAGCGCATTGCTCAGTATCTGGTCGAACATGGGTTGCACTCCTAATTCCGCATGATTAATTGTGTCTAGTTTTGAAAGAGATTCTGAAACGGTTGGTTATTCTTCCAGCGATAGGCATTAAAATCTCGATAATCGACAGATAAAATCCGCCCATGTCCGAGTGCTTCCGCTAGGATTACTAAAGAGGCATCGGCTAAATCCATCGGCAGGTTGGAGTATTGTTGCATAAGTTGAGCGATCCTTTGGGCGTGCTCAGATTGCAGGTCAAACACCTCAAATGACTCATTTGAGATCGACATCATAAAGGATACCTGAGCAGCTACACCTTTACGTTTCAATAGCATGTAACAGGTTTCTGTAACTACACACCATGTTGTAATCAGTGGTTCGTCAATCTCTTTTAGCTTGTTCTTAGCGGACTTATGGTATGTATCTTGTCGATCTGCTAAGGCTAACCAGAATCCTGTATCAACGATTACCATATTTCTTTTCAAGTTCAGTTGCTAGTACATCTTTGTAATTAATCGATAAATCGCTTTCTACTGAGCTACAGCCGATAAACCCTGATTCTTCTAAAAGTTCAAATGGTGTTTTTTTCTTCTTGTGCTTTAGCTTTTGGTAATAGTCATTAATGGCAGCACGAAGAATATCAGGCAGTTCTTGTTGTGTATGCTGCTGAATATATGTGAGTTTATCAGTTGTTTCAAGATCGATTTGAGTATTAAGTTCTGACATTTAGTACCTATTTTTTCGTGCTGTGGTTAGTACACTCAAATTCGATTGTAGGCGAAGAAAATAAAAAGATTTATGGTGCTAGCAATAGGAACTCCTAGAGCTTCACAGCGCATTGCTCAGTATCTGGTCGAACAAGTGTTGAGATCGCCTAACCACTAGCTGACAACTAATAGTAGGATCGACTTATCCCGCCGCCCAACTCGATCGAATCAGCTATGAACAATGAAGCTTCATCACAGAGTTTTATCCCTTCAGATTTTAAAGGACAGCCCACTCTGGCGGCGATCGCTGTGACCCAAGTTGTGAATATCGAAGCGCGCATGGTGTCGATCGAAGAATATACCCTAGACTTGATCCAGCGCGACTGGCAGTTTATGAGCGAACAATGTCAGCACTTTAACGGACGAGCGATCAGAGCTACAGGTGACGGTTTACTAGTCCAGTTTGCCAATGCTTTAGAGGCAGTCAAATGGGCAGTCGAGATGCAAAAAACCTTTAGCCAATTTGCCACCGACCAAGCCCCAGAGAATGTTCTTAGTCATCGCATTGGTATTCACTGGGGGCGAGTATTTGCGAGCAAAACTAATGCTGCTGGGATTGGCGTGAATGTGGCAAAGCGTCTATTAGCCACCGCCGAGGCTGGCACAATTTGCGTCTCCCAACCTGTTTATGAGGCGATTAAGAATGTTAATAAAGATCGTGGCGATCAGAGTGAACTTCAGATCGAAACTCGTAACTTAGGGCTGAGAGAATTAGGTCAAAATGCCGCCCAATCGGTTTACCAAATTCAGGCGATCGTGCGGGAAGAAAAAACTGAAATTATTGCTCACACAGATATTAGACAAGATCTTAATACCTCTGAAGATTCTCAGATCATCTATCCTGACATGTCGATCCAAGGCGTAGATCGGGCAATTCTCGACTTAGAAAAAAGTGAATATTTAGCTCGGATCAAAAAGCTAATTTTTTATATTTGCTTAAATACTTGGGAAAACGATCGAACCAAATTAGATAAGCTCAAGCTGAGTGGCTTAGTACAGGAGTTGATCGAGATCGCTCCAACTTTAGCCCAACTCAAAGCTTTACTAGGCAGGGTGGTCAAGACGCTCAACAAGTCAGTTGAATATGCTTTGGTTGCCAATATAATTTTGGACAAAATCGGTAAAATTTATCCTGACTACGATCGATTCGCCATTCCTGAAACTTTTGATATCCACAGTCAAGTCGTTCAAGATCTAGAACAAAGTGAAGAAATCATTCGGATCAAAAAACTAATTTCGTATGTTTGTACTCGTAACTGGCAGAATGATCCAGAAGTTTTAGCCAGCCTTAATCTCAAGAACTCGATTCAAGAGTTGCATAGTCTTAATCCCACTCTAGAAAACCTTCGATCGAGCCTCAGAGAAGTAATTAAAACTATTACCAAACAGGCAGAATACACAATAATTGCCAACATCGTAATTGACAAGTTGCAAAGACTCTATCCAGTCGAGCAATGGCCAGAATTACCTCCAGCCAAAGTATCGAATAGTCAGTCGATCGACTTACCCGCAGAAAATCCCCAAGAGCAGATGAACTCCGTCACCGATCTCAAGGTTGAAGCTAAGTCGATCGCCGCCCAAAATCAATCGATCGAAACATTACACCTGTTTGATGCCCGTTTAGAGATGATCAAATACGTCAACCCGCTCAAGGTGAAAATGCTGGTATTCAGCGCCCTTAACAACACTGCCAAGTTTAAAGATGACGATCTTGTCGCACTCAAGACCTATGAACTAGACGATCTGCTCAGAAACTTACTTTACACCTACAGAGATCTGAGTGAGTTGGGAGCACATTTGAATAATGCCAGCCTGAATTTTGATGACGATCAAGTTGGGCAAGTTGCCGATGTCGTGATTAAAGCCATGCAACCGATTTATGAACGGCTCAGCAAGCAGTCAGTGGTAGTTAAGTAGAAGAGGCTCAACTAGGATCGGGCATCAGCTTTTGCAGTTTAGCTGTCACTTCAGTGCGGATCGCTTCAAGTACAACCTCAATCTGATTTGGTGGGACATGACCGCCATACACCTTGCCATTACAGGCTTGAGACAGAAAATCTTCGACTTCTGCTGGTAGTTTTAACGTCAAACCATTTTTGGCATGCATTTCTAGCTTTCGCACCCCATGCAGTAACGACCAACTGCCGTAATCTTCTTTTAAGCCAGGGATTACTTGTCCAGAAGCATCAAAATAATTCAGCGTTACAGTTCGATAGTCAGGGCAGTTATTCGCATGTTTGCCCAGATAACCTTCCAACTCAATCATCGCCCACTGCGAAGTCTCCTCGTCTCCTTGGAATTTGGCAAACTGTTCTAATTGTGTCAGGGCATCACTTAAAGGGTGGGGTGAAGTCTCTGCATCTTGATCTTCGATCGAAAATTGCATGGCTTTAGGCAGAATCAGATTTTAAAAATTGTCATACTATTATCTAAGCACTTTAACGGAAAACGACTTAATCGCCAATGCCATCAGAAACTCCCGATATTTTGCCAACAGATGTTTCACCTGAAATCTTGTCTGATATTTCACCTGATATCTCATCACAGGCACGTACTCGCCAAATCCTAGGCATGAAGGGTGCAGACGTTAAAGAGTCCTCAATCTGGAAGATCCGACTGCAATTGATGAAGCCGATCACTTGGATTCCTCTGATGTGGGGCGTAATTTGTGGGGCTGCTTCGTCGGGTGAGTATACATGGACGACTACCAATGTCTTGCTCTCTCTGCTGTGTATGCTGATGTCGGGACCTTTGCTGACGGGCTATACGCAGATTTTGAATGACTATTACGATCGAGAAATTGATGCGATCAACGAGCCATATCGCCCAATTCCATCAGGGGCAATGCCATTAAATCAAGCGATCATCCAGATTTGGATTTTGCTGATCGCGGGGATTGGCGTAGCAGTCACGCTCGATCTAGGCGTGGGGCATGAAGATTTCATCATCACTAAACTGGCGATCGGTGGCGCATTTTTGGCATATATTTACTCCGCACCACCCTTAAAACTCAAACAAAATGGTTGGCTGGGTAGCTATGCCCTCGGTGCGAGTTATATTTCTTTGCCGTGGTGGGCGGGTCATGCTCTGTTTGGCACACTCAATTGGCAGGTGGTAGCTGTGACAATGTTCTACAGTCTGGCTGGACTGGGGATCGCCGTTGTGAATGACTTCAAAAGCGTCGAAGGCGATCGAGCCCTTGGTTTAAAATCTTTACCTGTAATGTTCGGTGTGGACAAAGCAGCCTTGATTTCTGCTGTGATGATCGATGTGTTTCAAATTGGCATCGCTGTCTACCTTCTGTTGGTCGGTGAAAAGCTTTATGCTAGTATCCTAGTTTTACTGGTGATTCCCCAGATTACATTTCAAGACATGTATTATCTGCGTAATCCTTTAGAAAATGATGTCAAATATCAAGCAAGTGCCCAGCCATTTTTAGTCATAGGGATGCTGGTCGCAGGGATTGCCATGGGTCACGCTGGGATTTAGTTATGAAATTAGCAGCTACCACTCTAAATACCAATTTGGATGATGAATCAGGTATAGACCCTGAGAGAGAGTATCAATCTCTTTTGAACTCTCTCAAACGCAAAAGAGGGTTTGGTTTTACTTTTGTGCGCTGTTCACCTGCTGAGGGTGAGGAGTTGATCGGTCGGATCTTGGAGGATATTCCAAGTTTTTCGATCGAACTACTACGGCTCGATCATCCCGTACATGATTTTTGCCAAGTTGTCCAAGATCTCCCACTCACAGATAGTCTTAACATTCTGTTTGTGACGGGGATCGAGACTTTCTTGGTAAATGCCAGTTCGATCGAAGCTGAGCCGAGCCAACCAGAATCTGTGCCTCGATCGCTCAGTCATCTCAGTGTGCAGCTAGAGCAATTAGAGCAAAGTTTCCCAAATATTCGATTTATCTTTCTGATTCCGCTCTATGCCCTGAAGTACTTCATCCAACAAACACCTGACCTATTGGACTGGCAGTCAGATGTGTTTGAGTTTCCTACCGAGATGGAGTTGCAACAAGAAGATTCACTACGAGTCTTGTTAGAAGAGAATTATCAGAAGTATTTACAACTCAGCCCCGCCGAACGGCAGCAAAAACTAGCGGAAATTCAACACCAGATCGAATCAGGTCAAATTGAGATTGAAGCTAAAGCCGAGATGCTATTGGAACAGGGCGGTCTGCTGGCACTAGAGGGTAGTTATGCCCAAGCATTGGCAAATTGTAGTCTTGCCGTCGCGCTCAGGCCCGACTTCTATCTTGCTTGGTACAATCGCGGTTTTACCCAGAGTATCTTAGGTTTATATGAAGAAGCGATCGCCAGTTACGATACGGCTCTGGCGATTCAAAGCGATTTCTATCCTGCACTCTACAATTGCGGTGTCTCTCTCAGCATTTTGGGAAGGTACGAAGAAGCGATCTCCAACTATCAGCTAGCGTTGCAATTCAAGCCCGACTATTATCACGCCTTCATTGGTATCGGTACTGCCCAAGCGGATTTATGCCACTACGAAGAAGCTGTGCTCAACTACGATCGAGCCCTTGCGCTCAAACCAGACGATCATCACACTTGGTACTGTCATGGGTTTGCGCTCAGTAGTCTGAGACGATATGAACAATCGATCGAATCTTATGACAAAGCTCTAGAACTTAAACCAGATGATGCTCACATTTGGTACAGTCGCGGTCGAGCGTTAGCAGAATTAAACCAATATGAGGCCGCGATCGAATCTTTCAATAAATCCTTAGATATCCAACCCTATGACTATTACAGTTGGAATAATCGGGGACTAGCGTTTAGTAATTTGGCACGTTACACCGAAGCTCTGACTAGTTTCGATCAAGCTTTGTTGATTAAGCCAGACGATCATTATGCTTGGTACTGTCGTGGCAATGTTCTAGGAGAGTTGGGACGAATTGAAGAAGCGATCGCCAGTTACGAAAAAGCGATCGAAATCGAACCAAAAGAGCAGGCGATCGAAAGTCGTCAACTTGCCCTCTATCGTTTGGAATATAGTTGATTTCTACCACTGGATTAGATCCCTTTTCGATCGAAAGCCCAAATAATTATCACATCACAAAAAAAGTTGAGAATCTAAACACAACTGTTTGCAAGAGATCTAGGTCGGATAGCTATAATCAGACAACTTGATATTTCACCCAAAATTGAATGATTTACAAATTATGAACGCCAATGGTAATAATCGAGAAAGATGGACAGACGAACGACTAGATCGGTTTGCGGACTCTGTATCGGAACTGCGTGATGATATAGCTGAGTTGCGTGAGGGATTAGCTGAATTGCGTGAGGGATTAGCTGAATCGAAAGATAGTATTGATGGGTTGAGAGTAACTGCCCAGGCTCTGTTGCAAATTGCGGCGCAAAATCAACAGGCAGATCGAGATCGGCAGGAAGAGAATAGGCAGATAAATGAGCGACTTGATGTGCAACAGGGGCAAATTGAATTGCTTTTAGAACATCTTTTGAGTGGTAGATAACCGCTTGAGAGATTTCTGACTTTTTTTGTGATGAGATGAGCCAATCATAGAAAAAGGCTGCTCCTAGGAACAGCCTCTTAAACTCAAACTAGCTTGAGATTATTCAAGATTATTTGAGACTATTTGATAAACAGCAGTTCTTGATAGGTTGGTAACGGCCACAGATCGTCAGCGACTTCACCTTCAAGGGCATCGGCATATTCACGCACGCTATCCATTAACGGACGGATCGTCTTCGCACAATACTGCAAATGATCTTCG
>JARCMB010000451.1 GCA_030248825.1 Pseudanabaenaceae cyanobacterium MP8IB2.15
CCGATATCTCACGCGGCTTTACCCAGATGGCGATCGAACTGATTGCGCTCGATCGATGGACAGATTTAGATACACCATTGCTCTACGGTGCCATCACCACTGGCGAAATCTGGAAGTTCGGCATCTTCGATCGACAAGCTAAACAGATCTGGCAAGACATCAATTTATATCAGGTTCCTGCTGGTTTGGCAGAGTTACTGGCGATCCTAGTTGGGATTCTGCAATCTCCTATAGCCGAACAGACTCAGCCTTTATTCATCGCAAATATTTAGAAATAATCTAGGAATAATTAATATGGTAAGTGTGGCTTCAAGTATCAATTCGCGGATCGATCGATTGGCAACTGACGCAAGAGAAATTGCGACGAAGTTATCGATTCAGAAATTTGACATCTATGGCTCGACGATCGATGAGACAGGCGTAGAAGTCGATCAGGGTGAGCCAAAACAGGCAAATGCTTCGGTTCGATCGAGCGTCACGGTGCGGGTGTGGAACGAGCAAGGCACTGTTGGCATTACCTCCACGACAGATTCCGATCGTAATGGTTTGGAACTGGCATTAAAAACTGCATACGAAGCGAGTTTCTTTGGCGTTAAAGAAAATGTGCCAGACTTCAGCCCAGAGGCTACTACATCGATCGTCGATCGACCAAATATTAAATCTCCTCATGCTTCTGCGGCAACCTTAATCGAACAACTAATTGCCGTCGAGCAAAAACTGTTGGCAGCTCATCCTGCGATCTCTGGTGTACCTTACAACGGATTATCCCAATCCGATAGCGATCGATTTTATCTCAACAGTGATGGCGCAGTTCGGAGCGAGGGACATTCCTATTCCTCGATTTACCTCTATAGCAAAACCGAAGAAGAAGGTCGAAAACCCCGCAGTGCAGGCGCGTATCGGGTTAGCCCTAGTTTGGCAGATCTCGATATCCAAGGCTGTCTCAACGAAGCAGCGGAGAAGACAATCTCTCACCTGAATTATGAACCAATCAAAAGTGGGAAGTATCGCGTCGTGTTCTCGCCTGAAGCTTTTTTGAGCTTGGTCAGAGTATTCTCTAGCCTGTTTAACGCCCAGAGCATTCTCGATAAACTCAGTCTGTCAACACCTGAATCAATTGGGAGTTCGATCGCCTCGCCATTACTCTCAGTCTGTGACGATCCACTTCATCCTGACAATGTGGGAGCTTCGTTGTTCGATAGCGAAGGTACACCGACCCGTCGGGTTGACTTGATCGAAGACGGCATTCTCACCAATTTCTTGCATAGCTCGGTGACAGCAAAACGCTTAAATGCCCAGCCCACAGGTAATGGCAACATCGGCGCAAAGGTGACGGTCAGCCCTCACTTCTTTCATGTCTTTTCTAGCAACTCTAACGGATCGGATAGATCGGAAGAGTTCAATTTAGAAACTGCCGAGAATGTGATTTTGATCGATGGTCTGCAAGCACTTCATGCAGGCGTGCAACCTTCACAGGGAGCCTACTCCTTGCCATTTGATGGTTGGTTGGTGAATAAAGGTAAACTTACCAGCATCGACTCTGCCACAGTTGCAGGAGATTTCCGCGATTTACTCAAATCGATCGTCTATGTCGAGCCAACTGCCAAAGTTACGCCCAGTGGCATCTGTCCGAGAATTTGGGTCGAAGAACTAGCGATTACAGGCGAATAGGAGCTAATGCGGTGGGAAATTGGGTTTCCACCATTCATACCAACCGATCCAAGCTTGCTCCAAAATTGGGAAAGTTGGATCGGTGACGGCTGGAATTGCCGAAGTCTTTGATAAGTCGGGCTTAAGTTCGCGGTTTGCGGCGAGATCTACAGGTGTGGATAAATGCGCCCAGAGGCAACGGCGATCTTGGAGGCTCTCGCGTCCCAACAACCAACTGAGCCAACGCGATGGCTGGAGATCGGCTTTGTAGCGATTCTCGAAAAACTGGGGAATCAACACTGTACTGCCGCCATGAGGGTTGATGCAGGAAATCAAATGAGATCGAGCTTCATAGACAAATAGTGTATAAAATCCCACTCCTTGGATTTGGCGTGAGTTTTGCTCTAGCAAGTTCAGTAACTGAAAGTCCTTTAACTCGATCGGCAAGCGGGCTTTTGGGTAAAAGATGCTATGGCCCAAACTTCCCACTTCGTATACCATCTCGATCTGGAGCTGCCGATCGACTTGTTTGTAGATATACTGCTGACTTGCAATCAATACTTTTCGATCGAGTTTAGGTTGGTCTAATGGTTTGGCTTCCACCAGTTCCCAGTTGGTCAGTGGCACTCGATCGGGGAAACTAAAATCTGCTACTTGCCGATTTCCCGCCCCAGGCACAAGCAACGATCCTAGAACTGCAAGACAAATCACCGCCAAGATCCCAACCAATAAAATTTGGCGATACTTAGCAAAATAGTTAGTAGCTGAATTTGCGCTCATGATTCTTGGAACTCTTCATCTGGATCGAAATCTTCTGTCGGATCGAAATCTTCGGGATCGGCGGGACGCAATAGCCAATTACCCACACCGCCAAACACCAAAATCGCCATCGTCGAAAAAATCTCATTCCCAATCGGCCCATGCCAAAAGTCAAAGGTCGATCGATTTGAAACCACGACTGCTAAAAGGGCCACGCGAGTCATGCTCAATAAGAAAGGTATAGCGATCGCGCCAAACACCAATAATACGCGCTTGAACAGGCTAGCAGGGAATAAAAATAGCAAAGGCACGGTTACCTTCAGCAACATAATCGCTGAGGTAATGCCAGTACACTGGATATTCACCGACACGCTACCTGTGGGCAAGATGATATCTGCACCTCGCCGCATCACCGTAAAACCTGTGTACCACAAGCCAAAGGTCGAGAATTTCGCGGTTAATGTCGTAATGTTGAAAATCTTTTCGATCGATGCCTGCAAAGCCCCATCAGGGATACAAAGCATCAAGACAATAATAAACTCGCGCCAGTATTGCTTTAGCCCTTTAAATCCAGAGGCGATTAACCCTAAACTCAGGGCAATCAGCAATGGCACAAATCGCAGATAAGATGACTCAAACCAAAAAAGTGTAAGTCCCTTGGATAAGACAAAAGCAACGATCGCCGTCCCAATTAAACTTGAAACAATTCCGCTACTGAGATGCAGAAACTCGCGGCGTTTCCATAACAAGTAGATCGCCCCCGTCCACAGCAAGCCGCTAATAATTAACTGATTCTGGCTTTCCACAACGCGCCAAGTTAGGGCGAGATGAAAAAC
>JARCMB010000085.1 GCA_030248825.1 Pseudanabaenaceae cyanobacterium MP8IB2.15
AACTATGAAATTCGATCGCCACATCTCTTGCACCTGGCACTTGCAGCACACTGGGCGGTTTGTAGCCGTCATAAGCCATTTCTGAGTAGGCGTGATCGTGACACAGTAAAATTTCATACTTCTTGCAGTAATCTACCAACTCCTTGAAAAACTCTAGGCTAGCGATTCCACCAGTAGGATTGTTGGGATAGTTGATCCAGAGCAATTTGGCTTTACGTGCCACATCTTCAGGAATTTTGCCCAGTTCTGGTAAGTAGTCATTTTCGGGGAGTAGTGGCATGGTGTGATACTCACCACCCGCAAAAATTGTCGCAGTCCGATATACAGGGTAAGCAGGATCGGGAATTAAGGTGTAATCACCTGGCTCCACAAAGGCCAGAAAAGTATTGTGAATCGATTCTTTCGAGCCGATCGACGAGACAATCTCAGTATTAGGATCGAGACCAGTCACACCATAACGTCTTGCCATCAACTCAGCGACCGCAGTCCGAAACTCTTTTGTGCCTTGGTAGGGTGGATAGTTGTGGGTGCTGGGATCGCGCACGGCATCAACCATGGCATTAACTATGTGATCTGGCGTAGGTCGATCGGGGTCACCAACGCCCATGTTGATGATATCCACCCCTTTTGATACCAGTTCATCACGTTTTCGATCGATCTCAGCGAACAGGTAAGGCGGAATCTTTTCAAGGCGTTTGGCGAATTGCATAATTAATTTTTCTAACAAAATCACAATTTAAATACTAGCAAGAAGCGATGCTCTCTTGATCCTTCAATTTAAAAAGGACGAGATTAATCTCGTCCTCAAACATAAGTCATTCTGTAAATTTATGTATGGTCGAGATCGCAGTCTACATAAACATTAAAAGCACTTCCCACAGATTATCCAACCAGAATTTTGTGAAACCGTGTGAAACCCACAGATTTCATCGACTATTGGGTTACAGCTTGGGCTGCCAGCAATTGTTGCTTGAGCTTCTCCAATTCATTTGCCCAACGTGGATCGGGTTGATGGGCTTCAGTTGAAGCTGTACTCGAACCAGAAGAAGATGAACGATTTTGATTAGAACGGCGAGATTTGTTTTGGTCACGGTTACTATCGCGATTACCTTCACGACGTGCGGCTTTAGGTGTAGGAGCTGCAACTTTATGGGTCGGCTCAGCGCGCTCAGTGCCTGGTTCCAGTTCAGAGGTGGCATCAGTGTCAGAACCTTCTTCGCCCTCTTTACCTTTGTTGCGAGGCAGAGCTTTTTCTAGCTTGAGCACAGCCCCATTAAAGTCAAAGCCGTTGAATTTTTCGATTACTGTATCGGCAACTTCGTCTGTACCAACAGTAACGAAGCCAAATCCGCGACATTTACCTGTTTTTCGATCGGTAATGATTTTGAGTGAAACTGACTCGCCAGACTCATGGAAGATGGTTTCCAATGCTTGACGATCTAACTCTTCTGGCAGGTTGCCAACATAAAGACGAATAGACATGATGAAATTAACCTCTGATTATGGAAGTGCGTTGAATAATCTGTGAGAAACTTTTATGGACCAACTTTGGCGTGAGACCTTAGACATGAAACTTTTGGCAAAATTAAGAGCTAGTGCAATCACTCTTTAAGTGTGAATCTATAGCTAGAATTTATCTGGAGCTTGGCTGTAAATTTCCTTGCACGCTTAGAAAGCCTGTATTTTAAGCCACTACCCAAAATAACATAAAATTGTGTTCTATGTTGCAACTCTTTAATAGGAATTACGAGGAAATAATTTAATCACTCCATTCCAGATCCCAGAATTGGTGAGATTACCTGAAATTACCTGAATTAAAGCGATTTCCTTGGGATGTGAAACCATTTACCAATCTTGTGCCTGTGCCACCGTCAGAAGGATCGAGGTAAGGTTTGAGATAAATGCCATTACCACTGAAACTAGTAGAGTTGTTGGAGCTATCTTGGGTGAGGATTTGGCTATTTCTGCCTCTGCTTATACCGCCGAGTAATCCAGCTAGGTCAATTTTGCCCCGACTCCGATCGCCCTCGACAAAAGTGGGAACCGAAGTAGTTTGCTGTCCAGTGTCGGCAGTGGCAAGATTACCAAATACTCGATCGCGGATGCTATTAGGATCTTGACCGACAGGCACGGTGAGGATAATTCGACAACCAGGATTTCTCTCTGTTGTGGCACAGATAATGTTGTAGCCATTTTCGGCACTAGTTTTCATCTCGACCAAACCATCAGGGCGATATTGCTCTAAACGCCGAGCGATCTCATTGCAACGTCGATCGGGCGACCAGCCACCACCCATTGTCGATGGCGAGGCCCAAGGGAAGTATTGTCCTGGCTGGCTCTTGGGTTGATACATCACTGTGTATTGCCCACTCTGACTCTGGCAGGTAAAACGCTGTCCCGTCAGCACTCCATCAGAACTTGATGGGATCGTTGTACCTGATGTAGTTGATGAAGGAATCGAGGAGTCTGGGGAAGTTTCGACTGGAACTGGCCCCGAACTTTGACTAGAATCTTGGGCATCAGCAGGTTTTGCTGCTAGAAACGGGGGAACCAAACAAATGATCAAAGCCAATCTGCTCAAATTCTGCCTGTGAACCCGACTGTGAATCTGGCTGCCAATTTGAGTAATAAATTGTTGGCGAAAGCGATAGAGTTGTTGCAACATAGCCGCATTCCTCTGATTTAAAAATCGGTGTGAAGAGTTCTTTTAGTATGACGAATCGATTTTAGAAATAGTTGTGCGGGTTTGTGTGAGTTTAGTTGCGGGATTAAGCGATTTCGATTGCCGCCTCTTCTACAGGCAAAGGATTTCCGATCGAAACGTTGCTAAATAGCTTACCGATGCCTTCAATCTCGATATAGACTCGATCGCCATGATGCAGAGATCCGACTCCTTCAGGCGTTCCAGTTAAAATCAGATCGCCTGGCAATAGGGTCATAATCTGGCTGATATAGGCAACCAGAGCATCGGGTGAGAATACCATTCGATCGATGCTTTCTGATTGCAATGGCAGCTTGTTGCCTTGAATAAATGTTTGGATCAAGGCGGTGGGACTAAGATCTCGCACGATCCAAGGCCCCAACGGACAAAAAGTATCAAACCCCTTGGCCCTTGACCACTGACTATCCTGACGTTGTAAATCCCTCGCTGTGACATCATTGGCGATCGAATAGCCCCAAATGTAATGATGAGCCTGACTGGGCGGACAATTTGAGCAGGTCTTACCAATCACCAACGCCAACTCTCCTTCATAGTCCACCTGTTGCGATTGTGGTGGCAATAAAATTGTCCCGTCTGGCGGCAAAATCGAACTAGGCGGTTTCAAGAAAATCAATGGCTCGGCAGGCAGATCATGACCCAATTCAGCCGCATGATTAGCATAGTTTCGCCCCACAGCAATGATTTTGCTAGGCTGACAGGGTGCGAGTAATCGGTAGGTCTCAGGTGCAATCAGTTCATTGCTTGGAGTTCCCCCCAGCCACGGTGCAGATGTGAGGATTTGCACGGACTGGTTAAGTTGCAGCAACCCATAGTGAATCTGCCCTTGAGCAGTTTTGACCCGAACATAACGATCTGTCATATGTCGTGAAAATGTTGTCCTAAGAGTAGATCGGACTTGGTTGTCAGCCAATTTTAGAGCAAGCCAATTCTAGCTGAATTAGTCTAAATAGAGTAGTGAAGAAGTATTTAGCTACCCTAGAACGATCGATCCAAAACATAGGTGGCGAGGTCGATCAGAGATTGCTTGTGGGGCGATGATGGTAGCCATTCGATCGAACTCACAGCTAACTTAATGTGCCCCTTTGCCAGCTCTCTAGAGCGCGAAATCCCGTTACTAGATTGCACCAGTGCCAAGGCCTTGTCTAAATCGCCTAACTCGCTAAATTCTCGATCGATCAGCCCTTCAAGCTGTGGCTTTTCTTCTAAAGCAAACAACACAGGCGCGGTGAGATTTCCCTGCTTTAGATCGGAACCAGCAGGTTTACCGAGCGACTCAGTTGAGCCAGTAAAGTCGAGAATATCATCGACAATCTGAAACGCAATACCGAGATTTTTGCCGAAATCAAATAACAGGTCAGAATGCGCGATCGACACGCCACTCAGCACCCCCGCCGCCTTTGCACTACCTGCCATCAGCGAGGCCGTTTTGTAAAAGCTCTTTTCTAAATAATCTTCTAGGCTGAAGCTACTATCAAATGCGGTCAGGCTTTGACTAATTTCCCCTTCGGCAAAATCTGTGATCACCTTAGACAAGAGTTTCACGACTTCGAGATTATCCAAGTTAGCCAAATACCAAGAAGCTTGAGCGAATAAAAAATCTCCCGCCAAAATTGCTACCCGATTACCAAAATTGTGGTTAACCGTGGGAATGCCCCGCCGTACCTCAGCCGTGTCGATCACATCATCATGCACTAGGCTCGCGGTGTGGATCATCTCTGTGATCTCAGCCAAACGACGATGGCGGGGTGTAATGTCTCGATCGATCATCGTTGCCCGCGACACCAAAAATACGATCGCAGGACGCAAACTTTTACCCCTACCCTCAAACAAATGCTCTGCCGCCGCATACAAAATCGGGTGTCTTGCCCCGACAAGATTCTTCAGATTAGTAGACAAGGTACTGAGATCTTCTTTAACAGGGGCGAAAAATTCGGTGACTGATGGCATGGGTAAAGACTGCATGATTTATATCGGATCTTAAAAGGTATAAATTTGATTTATGAAATTTTACATATCTTCATATATTGTAGGAGAATGTTGAGAAAGTTGGACTAGCATCAAAAGAATTGACATGAATCGATCGAGATACTTTGTCTATAACTTCGATCTATGGTCATCTATAGATAAACTTAAGATTGTGAGTAAGTTGTGTAAAGCTCAGATATACATTTGCAACAAAATATGAAATTCATCAGAATCCAGTAAATTTTTGCCTAAAACATCTAGAACTAAAACACCTACTTATTCCTAATCTAGCTATCCCTAAAATAGCTCAACATTGTCACACTAAAAGCCACAACAACAAATGCGTCGGATTCTAATCATTGATGATGACCCCCTAATTGCTGAAATAGTAACGGTCAATCTCGAAATGGCTGGCTATCAGGTTAACCATGCTAACGATGGGATCAAAGGTCAGGCACTTGCTATCCAATTATTGCCAGATCTGATTATTCTCGACCTGATGTTACCTCATGTTGATGGTTACACAGTTTGTCAACGTCTGCGCCGTGACGTTCGCACCGCCGATATTCCCGTTCTAATGATGACGGCAATGGGTCAAACTAAGAACAAAGTTGAAGGTTTTGATGCTGGAGCCGATGACTATCTGACTAAACCCTTTGAACTCGAAGAATTGCTCGCTAGGGTAAGAGCTTTATTGCGGCGAACAGGTGGTATTCCTGATGCTGCCAAACACAGTGAAATCCTGAATTACGGCTCTCTAACTCTTGTGCCCGAAAGATTTGAGGCTGTTTGGTTTGACAATACGGTTAAACTTACCCATTTAGAGTTTGAACTGTTGCATTGCCTGCTCCAACGTCATGGTCAAACAGTGTCACCGAGCGAAATCCTCAGGGAAGTTTGGGGATATGAACCTGACGATGACATCGAAACCATCCGCGTCCATATTCGCCATCTCCGCACTAAACTCGAGCCCGATCCGCGCCATCCTAAATATATCAAAACTGTCTATGGCGCGGGTTATTGTCTAGAACTACCAAGCTCACAAGATGCGGAGACAGCTACATCGGTATTGCCAAATTCCCAGACAAGCTATAGCGGCTAAGTTTCTTTATCCTCATTCGCGGGTTTTTGTGGTTCTGAACCGATCTCGGCGCGGAACCCACTGATCGTTTTACCCATAGCTTGACCCAGTTCGGGCAGTTTTTTTGCCCCGAAAATCGTGATTGCTAATGCCGAAATTACAATGATCTCAGGCCAGCCAATTCCAAACATAAAACCTCTTTTCTTGAAAAGTGTAAATTAAGCAGCAACCAAAACCAAATTAAGATTAGGCTTTCATGTTTGCTGTTTTCTTGCCACAATAACTTAGCTAGAACTTTTTAAAGCATAACCCCTATGGCAAACGTAATTAATTGGGCATTGGGTAGTTCTGACCCAGAGAATGAGACCAACCTGACTGAAATCTCGCAGTGGTGGGCAGGTCTGGCAGGGCAGGAAATTATCTGGAAGCAGAGGGCAATGCCTGAAAATGGTGACACCAGTACGATCGATTGGACTAATAAAGAGCAGTTTGATGAAGCTTTTTCGATCGAATCGCCATCGTTGCGCGGGATCACCCTGTACTGGCGCAAGCCTGGATCTCCAGAAGAACGTAACATCACTGTTGGTCAGCTATTACTCGATCGATTTAACCAGCAGCTAGATTTACTGCCTGCATCTGGGAAGAATTATCAAATCCGCATTACTCTGCCTAAGGTTGTTTACCAGACCGTCAAGCTCAACAACCCACAATTTGCCAGTTCAACCCTATCGAGTGGAGATAAGGTTTTACTATTGCGAGATGAAAGTCAGAGAATAGAAGTCCAAATTACCCTAAATCCCGCTAATCTTGAGCTAATCAAGCTGAAATTGAATCAATAAGACTGAAATTGCCTGAGATCTTTCAGGCTTGAGTTTCACTTAACTCTGGTTACTCTGTACCGTATGTCCTGATAGAATGCTGTATGAGAGCAAATCACTGAGCATCGAAAGTCGCAATATTACCGCAGGCGCAGAGAAGCGAAAAATTTATGCCTAACCCACTTTCCGATCCATTGCCAAATCATCCCGATCTAGTCTCTGAGACAAATCCCCTACCCAATCCACCACCGCCACCACCGATTAGCCCACATCAAATGGATATTTTGCGGGCTGTAACCGCAATGGCGTGGGCTGATGGTCAATTAGAGCCTGACGAGATCAGGCTAATCCTCGACCAATTTGCGGCTTTGTATGCCAAAAGTGAAGCTGAGGAACGATCGATCAAGCAAAACTTACGAGCATATTTGGGACAGAATATTCCACTGGACGAGGTAATTCCCCAGTTAAAAACTAAAGAAGATCGAAAACTAGTGCTGAAACTCTCATATATGGTGATTCAGGCTAGTCGTCGTCATCCTGGAGAACCAAATGTTAATCTCGACGAAGCCGCCGCATATCAAAGGCTGGTACGCTTATTAGGGTTACCAAAGGAGGAGGTTGAAGATATTGAAGCCCAAGTAATTCCTCCTGATGAAGTCCAAACTGGATTTCTTCAATCTTTGGCGATCAAGCTTCACTCTTTAATTAAAATTTAGCCATGCAAGATCGCTTGGATTCTCATCAGAAGATTCTTTTAGCTCCATTTTTTGTCGGATTGCCTGAAGCTGAGGTGGAACGTGCCACGTCGCAAATGGTAACGCGCAACCATCCGCCTAATCAGGTGATATTACTGGAGAATGATTGGGGCAATTCTGTCTATTTCATTCTTTCGGGCTGGGTGAAAATCCGTACTTACAACCTTGATGGCAGGGAAGTAACCCTAAATATTCTTGGCGTGGGCGAAATGTTTGGCGAAATGGCTCCTCTAGATCAGGTGCCGCGTTCTACGGATGTGATTACCCTTACTTCCACAACAATTGGTAGTCTGCCTGCTTCTGATTTTGTACGGTTGATTGAGACGGAACCAATGGCGGGCATTCATCTTGCCCGTCTGATGGCAAAGCGGCTACGTCAGGTGAATCGTCGTTTACGCCTGCGTGAGTCGGATAGTACGTCTCGTGTGGCTGATGTGTTGCTATTTTTGGCGGAAGGTCAGGGGACACCAGGTTCAATGGGCTTAGAAATTCCTAACTTGCCACATCGAGAGTTGAGTAGTCTGAGTGGTTTGGCAAGAGAGACTGTGACTCGCGTTTTAGGCAAGCTAGAGCGGAAAAAGTTGATTTTGCGAGACACTGGCAGAGATGTCCTCTGTATTCTTGACCCTCAAGGACTGGAGAATTTGATGGTTTGATCGCGAAAGTTCATAAATCTAGTCGATCGAAAATATTCTGATTGACTTAGCAGGTAATGGGGTATACACTACGCGCCATGTTTGCTGAGATGCCAAACCATAACGGGTAGTGGTTTAACTGTGAGGGTTTATTTTCTCTGCAAATTTAACAGCGATCGCTCCTACTTATGTCAAAGGGGCGATCGTTTGTTTTATTGATGGTTCGATCGATCGGTTATGCCAAATCAAAGTTAGACAGCATGAAAATATCTAAGTCGCGCCATGATGCCCTCTGATTGCGGACATAATCAATGGCGTTCTCCTCCGCCCATACTTCGCGATGCTTGCCAAATAGCTTCGCCGTTTGGCTGGATTGCGGCACCATCACGACTGTCCCATCGACAATTTTGATTTCGAGGCGATC
>JARCMB010000452.1 GCA_030248825.1 Pseudanabaenaceae cyanobacterium MP8IB2.15
TCAGGAGGATGTTCTTTGTAATAATCTTGACGTTTTTCTAGCTTATAAACAAGAGAGGAGTACTTCTGCTCTTGGGCTTTTAGAACTAAAGATTGAGTACCGCTATTACCGCCAAGGAGATGATGTTCATGGTGATAATAATTCAGCATTGATAGTTCATAGATGATTCCGAGAAAATCACAGAGATCGCTGACCACTTGAGCAGGTTGAGTCGCTAGTTGCTCATAGTGAAGTTTGATTTTGGGTAAAGAAAATGTCGCGAATAGTTCTTCGGTTTCCGTGATTTTATCCATCCAAGCCGTAATAATTTCTTTAACATCTTGGTCTGGAGATTTTCTGATCCGAGAATTAACTACGGCTCTACCGTCTCTTTGGAGAAATATTAAGTAAGGAGAGATATCCTGCTCTATGACTTGGGCAATTTTTTGTTGCAGCCAAGTTATCCGTTTGGTCGAGTCAATAATCACGGGCTTTCGGGTAATTGCCATGATCTGCGAGTAGATATCTTCAGAATTAGCTGGATCTAGTTTTGACCAGACAGGGCAACCGAGACCGCAAAACTTACAAGTTTGTTTGCGAAGAGGATTTTGGGGACTATTAAAATATCTGGTTTTTGCGGCTTCCCCCGCGTAAAAGCACTGGCTATGGCTGCCAAGGATCATGCCCAGCAACGTAGAGCCAGAATGTCCAGCCCCACAAATGAAGATAACTTTATTCATAGATCTAATTGTTACAGCTTATCGATCTGCCCAAACTTGTGATTATGGAGAATTTATTGAAGGTGAAGCACCTAAGTCTGTTAAATTTATAAATGTTTACAAAACTATTTATTATAAATGTCTTATGACCTTACTGATCGTTGGTGCGACTGGCACACTTGGTCGCCAGATAACTCGTCATGCATTAGATCAGGGGCTAAATGTTAAGTGTCTAGTCCGTAACCCCCGAAAAGCTGGGTTCTTGAAGGAGTGGGGAGCAGATCTGATTATTGGCGATTTGACAAAACCCGAAACTCTGACCGCAGCGATGGCAGATACCACCGAAATCATTGATGCTGCCACCACCAGAGCCACAAGCAGTCAGAGAATCAAGCAAGTGGACTGGGAAGGCAAAGTATCCTTGATTCAAGCGGCTGAGATCGCTAATGTCAAAAAGTTTATCTACTTTTCAATTCTGAATTCCGAAAAATATCCCAACGTACCGCTAATGGATATTAAGCAGTGTGTTGAAAAGTTTTTGCCGACAACTAGCTTAAATTACACGATCTTAAAACCTTGCGGCTTTTTTCAAAACTTGATCGGCGAATATGCAATCCCGATTCTAGAGGGACAGACAATCTGGATTGGTGGTGAAGCATCCCCAATTGCTTACATGAACACCCAAGACATTGCCAAGTTTGCAGTCAAAGCCCTGTCGATCGAAAAAACAGAGAAGCAGTCTTTTGCGATCGCTGGGCCAAAAGCTTGGTCACCCACCGACATCATCCGCTTATGTGAACGGATGTCGAACAGAACTGGTAAGACGGCTCGGATGCCTTTGGGAGTGTTAAAATTTGCCCGTAAAGTCGCTCTGGCATTTGAGGGTGGCTGGAGTTTTGCCGAACGAATGGCTTATGCCGAAGTTCTCGCGAGTGGGATTCCCTTAAATGCAGAGATGGATGCTACTTGTGAACTTTTTGGCATCAAACAAGACGATTTAACCACTCTAGAGTCATATTTACAGGAATATTTTGCGCGGATTTTACGCAAATTAAAGGAGTTAGATTACAAAGAGCCTAAAGTTAAGTCGATATTTTAAATCTTCAATGAGTTTAATTAAGCAAATATCGCTGATATTAGTGCCACAGGGTGCTGAGTATAGTGCCGTGCGCCGAGGAATCAATCAGGTATCGATCGATTCTCCACTAGTTAATGCGATTCCAATTGGGATAAAGCCATTGACCCGCTATCTCTGCTCAGAGCATTTTTTAGCGCATTACTCAAACTGTACAGGAGTCTTGATGATGGGGCTATGTGGCAGTTTAAAGCCAGATTATCAGATCGGAGATATTGTCGTTTACCAAGAAGGCCTCTCTAGTTTGGATGGTCAAATCTCATCCTTACCGTGCGATCCAAGTTTGACATCATTACTATTCGATCGACTGCAAGATCGATCGACACCAAAAGTAAAACTAGTGAGCGGCTGGACGAGCGATCGAATAATTCACTCAGCGACGGAAAAGCTCCAACTGGGGCAAACCTATGATGCTGATGTTGTGGATATGGAAGGATTTGCGGCTCTGGAATTTTTTCGACAATTGGATATCCCAATCTCGATCGTGCGAGTAGTAAGTGATGACGTGAGGTTTGATTTACCCGATCTCAATCAGTCGATCGTTGATGGTGCGATCAGACCTTTTCCTCTAGCGATTGCGATGCTGCGTCAACCTTTAGGTGCGATCCGATTAATTCGTGGTTCGCTCCAATCATTACAAGTTTTACAGCAAGTCTCTAAGTCTGTATTCTCTTAAATTCAACCCGATGGACAACTTTTGAATGCTGAGAAATAGCCGCTTCAACACTGGCTAGTCTTCGGTTATTCCCATTATTCGATCGGGTTCTGCCAAAGAAATTAGATTGGCTTCTTCACCCGTTGAATCGCCTAGGTAAGTTGGTATATATCCATTGGCTTCGGCGTAGGCATACAGCATGACTCCACGCATGACAA
>JARCMB010000453.1 GCA_030248825.1 Pseudanabaenaceae cyanobacterium MP8IB2.15
GAATGTAGGCTTCGGGCTGGTAGTAATCGTAATAGCTGATGAAGTATTCGACTGCGTTGTCGGGGAAAAATTCGCGCAGTTCGTTACAGAGCTGGGCGGCAAGGGTTTTATTATGGGCTAAGACTAGGGTTGGCTTCTGATACTGGGCAATCACGCTTGCCATTGTCATTGTCTTACCTGTACCTGTTGCACCTAGAAGAGTTTGGTGTCGATCGCCTCGTTTTAAGCCTTCGAGTAACTGTTCGATCGCTTTGGGTTGATCTGCGGTTGGAGCCCAAGGTGCATTAAGCCGAAATTCTGCCATAAGAAATTTAGCCGAGTGGATTTTGCTATTCTAGTCGATACGTTAATAAACCCGATCTGGCGATCTCGTATGGATAGAAGTCTAAAGTATGCACAGTAAACCAAGCAGACGCTCAGCAATTAGTCGATCGATCGAAAATATTAACTGGACTCCATATTTATTCCTGTTGCCAGCTTTGGTGTTAATGGGCATCACATCGTTCTTGCCAGTGATTCAAGCTTTTTATTTGAGTTTTACCAACTACGACTTTATTGGCACACCAAGTTTGATCGGATGGAAAAACTATGAGATGTTGTGGCGCGATCGATTGTTCTGGCAAGTACTCGGCAATACGCTAATCTATCTCCTGTTTGCTGTTCCTTGCTTGGTGGTAATTCCATTAGTTTTAGCAATTTTGGTGAATCAAAAACTCAAAGGCATTCAGGTTTTTCGGGCGATTTATTACTTTCCTGTGATTGTCTCGGTTGTGGTTGCAGGAATTGCTTGGAAGTGGGTTTATGCCGAAAATGGTATTCTCAATTACTTTATTTCCCTGATTGCGATGCAACCGATTAAAATTGCTTGGCTGACCGATCCATCCACTTCGATCTTTGCGATTATTGCCGTGACGATTTGGCGAGGATTGGGATATTACATGGTGATCTATCTGGCGGGATTACAGGCAATTCCCCAAGATCTCTACGAAGCGGCGGCGATCGATGGTTCTGATGGCTGGCAACGACATTTTGATATTACAATCCCTTTACTCACACCATATATTTTGTTGGTTTCGGTGATCTCTTCGATCGCGGCGATGAAAATATTTGAAGAGGTTCATGTGATGTCGAGAGGCGGTCCCGCTAATAGTACAAAAACTGTGGTTTATTACCTCTATGAGAAAGGATTCGGTAGTTTGGAAATGGGTTATGCCTCGGCGATCGGGGTGGTTTTGTTTTCGATCGTGTTTGTGCTTTCGATCGCGACGGTAAAACTCACAGGCTATGGCAATAAGTCATAAAATTTTCGCACTTCCAACAATTTGCAGATCAATTTACCCACAATTATCCTCACTATGAAAATCAGCCGATTAAAGCAAAAAATTTCCAGAGAAGCAGATCTTGACAAAATCTGGTCGTTTTATATGGATCATTTTGCAGATCATCCCAAATTCACCGATCTAGGTGAACCTGCCCAAAATGACTACCTAGATGCTGTGATCCATAGAATTTGTCAACAATTGTTTGGCAAAGCTGTAAAGATCGATCGCTTTCTCTTGATCCATCTCAAAAATTATCAGTTCTTTCACGGATCTTTTCTAGTTGGAGGACAGATTGGAGGTGTGATTTTTTTCGAGGATATAAAAATCGGGTTATTTGCGATGTCGGGATTGCCCCCTTCTAATGAGGTCAAGTATTCACGTTTTTCGGAAATGACTCCGATGAAGCCAACTAATCCTAGTCGCTACGATCTCAATTGAGAAAAACTGAGTTCGAGTGCATTGCAAAAGCTATTAAGGCGATTCAGCAAATCATGACAATAAAGCAAGTAGCGACAAATTTTCATCTTCATAAAATAATTCGATCGCGTTAAAATTCCGACGCAGTAAATTTTCAACTTGCAATGTCGAACAGTTTCCCAAACGAAGCCAAATAACTTTCGGTGGATTTCCAAATACTAAGCTCAGGTCATGCATGTCCGCATCTTTTGAGACAATCATCAAATCATTGTCTTTTGCATAATCCCAAACTATTGGGTCTATCATTGCCTTCATGTCCACATCTCGAACGTGAAGCGAATTTGGGAAAAGATCGCTCAAACGTTTCGGCAACTTGGGTGACAAGTTTTTATCAAAAAGTAATTTCATGCGGATAATGGAGCGATCATAAAACGACGCTCACGGTCGGCAGCATAAGCAATGCAGGCTTTTAAATCTTCTCGCGTCAGATCGGGAAAATCATCGAGAATTTCTGCTTCGGTCATCTCGGAAGCCAAGTACTCAAGCACTTCATAAACCGTAATTCTTAAACCACGTACGCAAGGCTTCCCACCGCGTTTATTGGGTTCAATTGTGATGAGGTTTCGGTAGTTCATAGTTGTAATTATCGTCATTGGACTTGTTGTGTAATAATCTTAAAAACTCTTAAGATAGTGGTGTCTTTATTTTTTCGCCACCAAGGAATTTAATTTTTTAAAGCCTTACAGCAAGAGCATTTCAAAATCACAGAATGTAAGTGACGAAAAATTCGTGACACTACCATGATACGAATCGGTTAGTTTATGCAGTGGATGATGAGTATCTAACGATTATTGCTTGTCGATATCACTATTTTGAATAATCTCTCGCTTGCTCTATGTCAGCGAGAGATTATGTAACTCTGGTACTTCCATCCATTTTGCTTGAGTATGGGATTGATGAGTTAAATCCATTAATAGCTGAGAGTAGATACCCTCACGCAGTCCAGGCA
>JARCMB010000454.1 GCA_030248825.1 Pseudanabaenaceae cyanobacterium MP8IB2.15
CTATTAATGATTTGCGTGTTCCACCTGGAAATCGATTAGAGAAATTAGTTGGCGATCGCAAAGGGCAATATAGTATTCGGATCAATAATCAGTGGCGGATTTGCTTTATCTGGACAGGTGAAAATAATGCGGATCAAGTTGAGATTGTAGATACTAACTAAGAAAAACTGTTATGAACAACAACTATCTACCAAATATTCATCCAGGTGAGATTCTGCGCTTAGAATTCCTCGAACCGCTAAACATTACTCCCTATCGGTTAAGTAAGGATATCGGTGTAGCTCAGACACGAATCAGCGAGATTTTGGCTGAAAAGCGCAGTATTACAGCAGATACGGCTCTACGTCTATCACGATATTTTGGGAACAGTGCTCAGTTCTGGCTGAACTTACAAACACAATATGATTTACGTCAAGCTCAGGCAGAAAATGCAGAGATTTACAATCATATTCCTGTCGCTCAGCTTGCTCATTTAGGCTAATAGCTATTCACTGTTCGTTCGGTCGTAATAGTTTTTGCGGATCGAGAGGCAGTTACGTCCATCGGGAGTTCGATCGACTACGCTAAAAGCAAGCTCTAACTTTGAGTACGGTTAATAGAGATTCAGGTTGTCTGCTTGGAACCAATTCTCAAATTATTGGCAAAAATCTCGTCGGGCAAGGCAGAACCTGTAGGATCGAGCTTCTTCGCCAAATCGGGATACTTAATCCGTCCATGGTTTCGTTCTCGCCAAACCCTGATGAATACTGGCGCAATTTTCTGTAAATCCGCTTGAGTCAGTTCGGCATCATCTAACTGTCCATCATCCCACCGCGCTTGAAAAATTCGCATCAACATTTGATTGGCGGCCTCTTCGGTGGTGTCACTACCCAGCGATCTCAACGCCGCTTCACACGCATCCGCCAGCATCACAATTCCCGTTTCACGCGACTGAGGGATCGGTCCTTCGTAACGGAAATCAGATTCTTCAACATACTCATTCGATCGATTCTTTGCTTGATGGTAGAAGTAGGAAATTGTAATCGTGCCTTGGTGTTCGGGGATAAAAGTTTGGAGAATCGGTGGCAGGTGAAACTTCTGCGCCAGCTTTAGACCACCCGTTACATGCTCCTTAATAATCTGGGCACTGCGCCAAGGATCGTCAAGAATGTCGTGAGGATTGGGCTGCCCCATCTGGTTTTCAATAAAAAACTCTGGGCGGATCGTCTTGCCAATATCGTGATAAAGCGTTCCTGTCCGCACTAGGGCCGTGTCTGCCCCTAATTCGCGTGCCCCCGCTTCGGCTAAATTTGCCACAAACATGGTGTGCTGAAATGTACCAGGTGCTTCTGTCACCAGTCGTCTCAGCAATGGCCGATCCAAATTAGCTAACTCTGCTAGACGAATTGGCGTTAACGTGTAACAAATTTGCTCTAGGTAAGGAATTGCACCTAAAGCCACGACCGAGGAGATCAAACCACCTGCGGCATACTGGAATGTTAATGTCACGATCGAAAAAGGATCTACCGTCCCGATCACTAAAGCTAGAGTTGTGTAAACTCCTGACTGGGTTGCCCCCACCGCTAATCCCGCCACGGCTAAATGCGAACGCGAATGAGGTCGATTTGTAAACACCGATGCTACAATTGCGCCGACCAAAATTGGGATATAGCCAACCACCGTGGCATTAATCGCGATGGCCAAGGGCACAGCAAACAAAACCGTGGTCAAAGTTGCCAGACGATTGCCATAAAAACTCCCAACCATCAAGCCCACCGCCGCCAACGGCACAAAAGTAATCCCATTCGCGCCGATCAACACGCCTGCGAGGGCAGTACCCGTACACACCATCGCGATCGCCGCAACATCTCTGATCTTGAGCTTGATCTGAAGCAGCTTTGACCAGTAAAGGTTAACCACGGCAAAAATCAGCATCGAAATCGCCACGCTCGTCGAAATTGCGGCAATTCCCACAAAATTTGGTCGTCGCTGCGTTAAACCTTGGCTATCTAGAAGCGCAAATTCTCTTTCCGTAATTTTCTGACCAGCTTTGGCAATTAGCTCACCCCGCCTGACATTAATATATTTCAGTGGGATATCTTCGGTAATCTTGTCAGCTTGAAGCTTGGTGGCGAGGTAATCAGGCTGTAAGTTTGGGCGCAACACCTTACTCAACATCCCGATCGATATTTGTTTTCGATCGAGGTCATCAGGCAAATACCGATGATTGGCAAGACGATATTGCTGCATCTCCTGCGGCACTCCAGTCACAATCCCTGCCGCCAGCAAATCATCCAAGGCTTTACGCATTGCGTCTTTATCCGCCGCCCAGTCAAGATCGCGCAAATCTAACAGGTGAGTCCGAAATACCTCCAAACTATTTACCAGCAAAGGTAGAGTCGATCGATATCTCTGTCTACCAAGATCGATCTCTTTTACCAAGGTTTGGTAATCTTCAACTTTGGAGATCGACCTGTAATGCCACAGTTGAGTCCGAGCACGGCTAGCGATCACAAATCCGATCGAATTAGCTGTTGGA
>JARCMB010000455.1 GCA_030248825.1 Pseudanabaenaceae cyanobacterium MP8IB2.15
GATTGAGGTTGCGATCTCCCACTCCAACGCTTCAGTGTAAATGCGCCGAATCTTTGTTCGTCAGGCAGCTAGGCTGTCTGTGCTGAGCGGAACCCAATCTCCACTTGTGGTTAATCCTAAAAACATCGGCTCTTGCGATCGAATTGATTCACCTGTCAGGGCACAATGCTCATTTCTTTGGGCGATCGCGGTGACACTGGCTCTAATTTGTTCGCGAGAAACCATATTCTTGTTGCGTAAAGTCTGGCGATTATCAACGTAATCCCATAACACCCCCCGAATCAGGGCTTGATAGCCCTGCCCACCCGACAACTCTTTGAGCTTCTCCTTTAAATCCCGTTCGAGGCGAATGCTGGTTACTTCCATTTCTGTGGTGGCGGGCATTTGGTGTAGTGTATGCATGATTTTCTCCCTAGTAGTTTACAAATTCATCTATCCATGTTTATACTACAAGTGTAGTATGACTATCTAAACAATTCAAACCTTTCCATGAAATTACTTTTCTCCACAGGTCAGCATCAGATCGGATTTTCCCAGCTTTGGCAACAAGCCATGCTGTTGGGGATATCTATGTCTGCTTGCGAGTCTGCTTGCGGCTATGGAGATTTAGTTCAAGGCTTGCGCGGATCGATCATGCCCAGATTAATCCTGACCACAGATTCAGCCATAGATTTCGGCAAAACATCGGCCAACAGCCTCCGTAGATTTACCAATGCTTTAACGAGCCAAATTATTAGTGCCCCAGTAAAACCAGAGCTAAATCAATCACGATATCGATCGAGTGGGAGGTACAGGCAAATCGCCGTACTGACATAACGAATAGACCTAACTAAGTCTTTCGCCCCGCTCTCTAGATTAGAAGGCGGGGTATTTTTTTGAGAAATAGATAGATTTAGTGAATAGACAAATAGATGAGGAGAAAGTGATGTACGCAACCCAATATGAACCCGAAGTGCTGAGGCAAACATGATTTTACATGCCCAACCCAGAGCCCCAATCCATCCCACAGTTGCTTTTGCTGAGCAATTTTGGCGCGAACAACAACTTAAGGAGTAGGGAAAAGGGAGTGGATAACTAGCCTGAACTCTGCTCCCCAACTCCGAAACAATCTATCAGGAAATCCCACCGTCATGCTTAAACTTACTTACACTGAAGCTGGATTGCATTTAGAGAAATTGAGCATCTCTTTAGAAGAGTTTGTCACAAACCGTGTGTTGCTCAGTTTGCGTTCTGGCTTACCAATCCACATCGAAACCAGCCGCGCTGCGTTTTTGTTACCTGCGGATGCTGCCGAATTGACTTTATTAGAGTCGGCGATGCGTCATCATCATTCTTGCTCGATTACTCTAGAGCGGGTCGATCGAAAATATGTTGAGGTTAGCTTTAGTGGAACTTGGATGACATTCGATCGATGTGCCGAGGAAGGAACTCTAGTCGTGGCTTTAAGCGATCGAACTGAGTTCTATCTCTTCAAACTCTGGCAACAGAGCGAGTCTACCTTGACTTTCTCTGCTTAGGTAAAGCGGTCTCGCCTAGTTGTAATACACCTGTAACACAGCTAGGCGATCGCCCAACCCCTCTCTCAAATGCATTTCCAGAACACTCAGAAAATAATTTTGAGATACCGCTTGACAAGTATGTAGCACGTATACTACATTAATGTTACAAGGTAATTACAAATGCCTCTGAACCTTGAAAACTAAATAGTTGCCACAAAAAATCAAATCTTAAAAGTTTGGATGGGGGTGTAGCTTAGCGGTAAAAGCAATCGCCTGTCGAGCGAAAGATCGGGAGTTCAAATCTCCTCATCCCCGCCATCAATTGGGATATCGCAGCGTAGCATAACGGTTAATGCGCTTGGCTCATAACCAAGAAGATACGGGTTCAATTCCCGTCGCTGCCACCAATCAACTTAATGCCTTGTAGCGCAGTGGTAGTAGCAGTCGCCTGTTAAGCGAACGGTCGTAGGTTCAAATCCTGGTGGAGGCGTTGGGTCTGTAGTTCTAATGGGAGAATGCTTCTCTTGCAAAGAAGAGGTTGTGGGTTCAAATCCCACCAGATCCATAAATCTCGCCTGAGTCATGTTCCTCTTTCTTACGAAGAGAGAGGTTATTTAGACTCTTCCTGTTGCTGTTGCTGAAGTCGCTTTAACAAGAAGTAACCTGAACCTTTAATCGACTCTACTAATCCCTCTGGAGTCGGTAATTTTTTCTCTTCAGCAACAGCTTTAGCAAGTGCTACCTTAATTTCCTCATAGGTGAGATCTTTGGAAAGAAAGTCATGCCAAATACCCATCACATAACCAGAAAGAGGACGCTGGTAGTATTCAAAGAAATAGGTTATCTCTGTCTCAAAAGTGTCAAAACTCATTATTTCTATAGCTTACCGCGATTAATTTAACTGTCGTGATTATAGTACTCCTTTCCATTTCCACTAGAGGCGGAAATAGTGACGCACTGTGCCGATAACGCAGGTGTAGCAGGGGCAGTACCTGCCTAGTGGATTTTTTATCTATCGAGGGGTTCGAGATTATCAACATTAACAAGCTCTTCCGTATCAACAAGCTCTTCCGTCGATTCTTTCTCAACTCGTTCTTGGCTAAGCTGATTTAGTAGCGACAAAATTGACACACTGCGCTCAAACGATCGATCTTCATGAAACACAACTTCTGGGGTTCGACGTAACGATAGCCTTTGACCAATCTCGCGTCTGATATAGCCAGTAGCAGCAGCTAAGCCTTCCATCGTCTCAGCTCTGGCTTCGTCAGTGCCGTAAATGCTAACGAAAATCTTGGCGTGTTGTAAATCTCCCGAAATTACAACTTCGGTGACGCTAACCATGCCAGCACCAACACGATCGTCTTTGATTTCTTGCAATAACATATGGCTGACTTCTCGCTTCACCATTTCCGCGACGCGAGCCACTCTACGACCAGTTGCCATAATTCTTTACCTCGTAATCAATTGAAATTTCTAGTGAGTTTTTTAGACTGACTCTAACCCCAGCATAGCGCGCAACACTAGGGATAAACAGATAAAAGCACTGACAAAAGCCGAAATGAGGGCGATCGCGGTGGCAGGGCGTTTCAGAAAAGGGGCAAGTGGCTCTAGGGCAAAAGTAAACAGCCCGATTACGACTACAGCCAGAAATTTTGGGTACTGCCAAACATTCTTAAAAAAATCTTTCATAGGTTTAATTATCAAATATCAACTACTAATTATCAATGATCGTTAGTAATTATGGGCTTAGACGCAAAATATCCAAGCCAATCGATTTATTCATGGCTGTTCTTTGTGCCAAGCTTGCGAGAGAATATAGCAAGTAACAAATCAGGTTCAACTCAGGTAAAAAAAATTATGGTTGCTGTAACCCAAACTTTAGAACAACTCTGCATAAATTCAATTAGGTTTTTGTCCATCGACGCTGTAGAGAAAGCAAAGTCTGGACATCCTGGGTTGCCGATGGGCGCTGCACCAATGGCATTTGTGCTATGGGATCAGTTCTTAAAATTTAACCCTAAAAATCCTAAGTGGGTCGATCGAGATCGATTTGTATTGTCGGCAGGGCACGGCTGCATGTTGCAATATTCGATGCTGCACCTGACTGGTTATGATAGCGTTCCGATCGATCAAATTAAGCAATTTCGCCAATGGGGCAGTAAAACACCTGGTCACCCCGAAAACTTTGAAACTGAAGGTGTAGAAGTCACCACAGGACCACTCGGACAAGGCGTTGGTAATGCTGTTGGGTTGGCGATCGCCGAAGCCCATCTCGCTGCTAGATTTAATAAGCCTGGACATAATATCGTCGATCACTACACCTATGTGATTTTGGGTGACGGCTGCAACATGGAAGGGATCGCTTCTGAAGCGGCTTCTCTAGCAGGACACCTCAAACTGGGCAAGCTGATCATGATGTATGACAGCAACAGTATTTCGATCGACGGCAGCACCGACCTCGCTTTCACCGAAGATGTGGGCAAGCGTTACGAAGCCTATGGCTGGCACGTTCTGTATGTGGCGGATGGCAATGAAGATTTAGATTCGATCGCCAAAGCACTTGCCGAAGCCAAAAAAGTTGCGGATAAACCAACTCTAATCGTTGTCACCACAGTGATCGGCTTCGGCTCACCCAAAAAAGCTGGTACGGCTGGTGTGCACGGTGCGGCTTTGGGTACAGATGAAGTTGCCGCAACTCGCGCTAACTTGGGTTGGGAATACGAACCATTTGTTGTGCCTGAAGATGCGATCGAGCGTTTTCGTCAAGCGATCGACAAAGGAGCAAAGGCTGAAGCAGAATGGAACGAACGGTTCGCTGCTTACGAAAAAGCCTATCCTACCGAGGCTGCTGAATTTAAGCGGATCATGGCAGGAGAACTACCTGAAGGTTGGCAAAAAGCGCTCGAACCTGTCACCCAAAAAGAAACCTCTACCCGTTTACTTTCTGAAGCTTGCTTAAATGCGCTTTCTCCAGTAATTCCAGAATTTCTTGGTGGATCGGCTGACCTTGCCCACTCCAACATGACCTATGTCAAAGGCGTTGCTGACTTCCAAGCAGGTTCTTACGAAGGTCGTAACTTCCGCTTTGGGGTGCGCGAACATGCTATGGGCGCGATCATGAATGGCATGGCATTACATGGTGGTTTGATTCCTTACGGTGCAACATTCCTAGTGTTTGCTGATTACATGCGCGGCGCAATTCGCTTGTCGGCGTTGTCACAAGTTGGCGCGATTTACATCATGACCCATGACTCGATCATGCTAGGTGAAGATGGGCCGACTCACCAACCCGTCGAAACGATCGCTTCGTTGCGCGTTATCCCCGATCTATTGGTGTTGCGTCCTGCTGATGCTAAAGAAACCGTGGGAAGCTATGAAGTCGCGATCTCCAACCGTAAGCGTCCATCGCTGTTGGCGTTTACTCGTCAGAACGTGAAGAATTTGGCTGGTACTTCGATCGAAGGCGTGAAAAAAGGCGGCTATGTCGTTGTTGATGCTGCCAATCCCGATCTGATTTTGATTGCCACTGGCTCAGAACTAGAACTCGCAACCAAAGCTGCCGAAACCCTCACGAGTGAAGGTAAAGCTGTGCGTGTTGTCTCCTTACCTTGCTGGGAATTGTTTGAAGAGCAGACTCAGGCATATCGCGACTCCGTTTTGCCTCCAAGCGTCAAAAAGCGGGTCTCAGTTGAAGCTGGATCGACATTCGGCTGGCACAAGTACGTCGGTACAGATGGCGCTGTAATCGGGATCGATACCTTTGGGGCTTCTGCACCTGGCCCAACCTGCTACGAGAAATTTGGCTTCACAGTCGAAAATGTCCTAGCTCATGCGCGTAAAGTCCTCGGTTAATTCTGCTGAGCGATCATCGCAATCCCTCCTTGCTCAAGGGGGGATTTATTATTTTAGGGTAATAGAGCTAAATGCTGGACTTTTTTAACACCTATGGCTTTTTGCTAGTCTCGATGATTTTTGGGGCATTGCTAGGGCTATCTGTGTATTTGCCATTGATGGCGGGGCAGTTATCGTTGGCAACCCCAGGGTTTTATGCTTTTGGTGGTTATATCGCCGCAATCGCATCAACCACAATTTTTGCTGTTCCCGCAGGCAGTCTATTTCCGATTTCATCATTGTTGCTAGAAATGTCGATCGCTTCGATCGCTTCGGGGCTCCTAGCGATTTTGTTAGGGATTCCTGTGCTGCGGTTGCGAGGAATTTATCTGGCGATCGCCACCATTGCCTTTGTGGAAATTCTGCGGGTGCTGGCTTTAAATCTGGAGATTACGGGTGGAGCCGTCGGCATTTTTGGGATTCCGCAGCCGTTCAAGACCCAGATTGAATATCTCTGGATCGCTCTGCCACTTTTGCTATTGAGTATGCTATTCCTCTACCGCCTTGAGCGGATTCGTGTGGGACGAGCTTTAACTGCGATTCGTGAAGATGAACTAGCTGCCGATTCAATGGGGATTAATCCCACCTACTATAAAGTGCTGTCGTTTACACTCGGCGCAATTCTGGCAGGTATGGTTGGCGCAGTCAGTGCCCATTTTCTTAACACTTGGAATGCCCGTCAGGGGACGTTTGATGCCAGCATCATTTACTTAGCGTTCGTTTTGATCGGTGGCTCTAGAACTTTTTTGGGGCCAGTGTTAGGCGGCACAGTGTTAACAGCTTTACCAGAAATTTTACGGGCGATCTCAGGTATTAGTGGCATCCCAGTCTGGTTAGCCCAATTTTTCCGTGATGGTCGTTTGATTATCTTTGGGCTACTGATCGTTCTGGGCAGTGTGTTCTATCCGCAGGGTGTTTTAACCCCAGAACTCTTGAAGCAGATCTCACACCGCATAAAGCGAATACATTTAGGTCAAAAGCAAGAAAAGATCGATCGTAAAGTGCTTTAGTCTGAAATTTTATCAGCCGATTTCAAATCAGTTGACTAATTGTGTTAGTTTGTTAAACGGTATACCAAAAACTGTAATGATGACTAATCCCAATCCTTCTTTGCGCGAAATGCATAGAAATAAACCTGCCGCAATCATAAACACACAACAGCAGGTCTCGATCTTAGACTGGCTCGAATCTACTGGTCGCCTAATTCCCCGCGAAACTAATAGCTTTGACTACAAAGATGATGTTGAAGAGCTAACTGAATTAATGGTTGGGGACGACCCTGGCTATGAAGACGATGATGAGCCTACAGCCGATGATGATGAAGAGGAATCGGTATAGGTTGCTCTACGACTGGTCGAGTCCTGCTTGGAAAAGACTAAATAGAAGAAACAATTGCAGAAAGTTGCAGTCTAACTCTAGACAAACATCGCAGCTTTCTGCTATAGATATCGCAGCTTTTCTCTCGGCATCATGACTTGCCGCAAAGACCTAAAGGATAAACTTTAAGAGTTAGTGCTATCTATTGCGTATTTACATTACACCATGTGTGTAGGTAATGTTATTGGCATGAGCTTGATTGAGAGTTTAAGCAAATTCAGGTGTGAATTGTGTGAGGCGTGGCTCTGATATGTTGGAAACTGGAATAAATGTCAAGAGGCTACAGCCTCCTTCTGGTGTGGGACTTTTTGCCGCATTGACTGTGGGTATTGTGATTTTGTGCGTGAGCTTAGGTTTTAGCTCATATTTACGTCTTTCGACCCTACAGGAAATTTTATTGCCACTGGCAATGTGTTTTGGCGGGGTAGTGATGTTGGGAAATGTTGTTGTGCCTTTGCTACAACGGCTAAAAGCAGGTCAGGTGATTCGTGAAGATGGCCCCCAAGCGCATTTAAAGAAAGCTGGCACACCAACGATGGGCGGTATTTTTGTTTTACCCGTTGGTGTGACTTTGGCGGTGATATTGTCTAATTTCAATTCTGATGTGATTGCAGCTAGCCTAGTGACTCTGGCATATGGTGCAATGGGCTGGTTTGATGACTGGCAAATTTTGCATTACAAGTCGAATAAGGGGATCTCACCGATTGCTAAGTTAGGGTTGCAAGCACTAGTAGCCGCGTGTTTTTGTGGTTGGTTAGCTTTTAATCACTCCGATAGTTCGATCGCTAATATCAATCTGCCATGGCAATTGATTTTACCAATTGGCATTTTGTTTTGGCCGTTGGCAATGTTTGTGCTAATTGCCACGACTAATTCCACAAACTTGACCGATGGTTTGGATGGTTTAGCAGGTGGTACTGGGTCGATCGCTTTAGTCGGTCTATCTCTATTAATCGGTTATGAGCATCCCGAACTAGCAATTTTTTGTGCTTGTATGAGCGGCAGCTACTTAGGATTTCTCTGGCATAACCGCAACCCTGCAAGAGTTTTTATGGGGAATACAGGTTCATTAGCTCTCGGTGGTGCGCTGGCATCTACGGCGATTTTGAGTAACTCTCTATGGTGCTTGTTTGTAATCGGCGCAATTTTTATCTGGGAATCTATATCCGTAATTACTCAAGTTGGCTACTTCAAATACACTAAAAGCTCAACTGGTATAGGCAAACGCCTATTTAAAATGGCTCCTTTTCATCACCATTTAGAATTAAGTGGCTGGAAGGAAACTCAAGTTGTGGGCGCATTTTATCTTGTGGGAATGCTGCTGGTTTTGCTATCGATCGCACTCAAGCTGATGTAAAAACTGGATTGCGATCGCTAATTTCTACTAAAAAACTCCTTCTCGTTTGGGAAGGAGTTTTTTATGGTGATTCTACGATCGCTAATTCTTACTTCTGGCGAATTTCGCTCAGTGATAAGGTGTACCTGAATGGCTTATTGGCATCGGCAGAACCGACCCAGACTTCATAAGTTCCTTCAGGCAAACGTCGAGACATCTGGGGATTACGACCCTGATACTCATCATCCGCACAAGCTACGATGCCGTTAGAGCCTTTGATCAACAAGGTTGGGTCATCATTAATTTTGCCTGTATAGACCAGTAAATCTAGTAAAGGGAAGCTCTCATTAAGCTGGATCACATAATTGGGCTGCCTACTAGCAAATCCACGACAGTTTGCTTCCACGCCAGCAATGCTACGCAGATCGACATTGCCACCAGTAGTTCCCTCTAGTTTGATTGGATCGGGTCTAAAGTTGCGTTTTAAAGATATGGAAGCACTTTGAGCATTCACGGGCACAAGCACTGCTAATAGCACTGCCAGCACCCCAGCCCCAACAAATGACTTGCTCAAGACTCTTGTAAAAATACTGGAAATATCGATCGACGACGCTTTTTTAGATTGATTGATAAACATCACATTTTCTCCCGATGCAAGTCCTGAAACTTTTATCTAGTCTCAGATCTGTTAAGACGCTGAGCTGAGAATTAAGTTTCTTATGAATTTTGAGTTCTTGCTAATTTACTTATGTAAACAAATATTACAATTTTGACGGCATGACGGTATGAAGTCTTGACAGTAGATTCGGGTTGCGTATATTCTTACTCGATACCCGGGTCAATCACATATAAATTTATGCAGGAAAAGCAAAAGGTCACTTTGTACCTTCCAGTCGATTTACACCGCCAACTAAAGATTCGATCGGCGATCGACCAAGCGCCAATGTCAGATCTGACAGAAAAAGCTCTCACGTTTTATCTTTCTCATTCCGACGTGGTTGAAGGTACGGTCGAGACTTCAGGTATAGGTCACATTCATCAGGTTTACAACTGTCCTGAATGTACACAATCGGTAGTGATTCGAGAAGGTGAACTCATTACCGTCGGCGGTAGTCGGAGTAGAGCAGTTGCTCAAACCTCTAGTCAATCAAGCAATCAAGTGAGTAGTCAAGCTATCAGCCAAGACGAAGAACTCGTACCCTGCTAGATTTACTAGATCGAGATCAGGTATTCAAGGTCAAGCGTTGGGATCGCCTCTTAAATTAGTTATGCAAGAAGAACTCAGTATCCTCATCCAAGCCCAATATCCCTTGATCTACCTCATTACGCCTGAGGAAGAAAGAGCAGAGGCAGCGATTGCCGCGATCGCCCAAATCAAGCCTCTGCACCAAGTATTTGTTTGGACTGTCACTCATGGCATGGTTGAGTATGGTCAAGGGGGAACAGTTACTCAGCACAACACAATCTCGCCTGAAGCTGCACTAGAGTGGGTAACTCGTCAGAAAGAGCCTGCGATTTTCATATTCAAAGATTTGCATCCCTTTATCGATAGCCCTGCTGTAACTCGTTGGTTGCGTGATGTAATTGCTAATTTTAAGGGGACTCAAAAGTCAATTATTCTGATGTCGCCAGTTCAGACGATCCCGATCGAACTAGAAAAGGAAGTCGTAGTTTTAGATTTCCCGCTCCCA
>JARCMB010000456.1 GCA_030248825.1 Pseudanabaenaceae cyanobacterium MP8IB2.15
CCGATTCGATCGAAGAATTGCTCAAAGCTTTGGTAAATCAGATTATTTTTGTTTTTGGCAATCTTATCGCCAAATAATCCAGAAGCAGTAATTCGCAGTTCTTCGGATACAGCAAACTCAAACTTATTGTAGAGATTCAACGCTGCACCCAAGCAATCAAACCCAGGGCCGAGATTGCTGGTAGTGGCTGGGACAGTGACAACAAAAGACATGAGATCTGAGGATATCCGTGGTTGAAGTTCAGTATACAAGCCAGATCGTCATATTCTTCATGCTTCTGGATTAAAAACCTGTTCGATCGATGTGCTGGCAAAGATGGGATTTCTGAAAAATGAATAAATCTTACCAAATTGAGCTTAAATCCAGGATGAATTCTGGCAATACATCTTCCCCGCTCAGAATCTTCGGAGACTCTAAAATTTCTATACCTTGTCCTAATCTATAAATTTCTACCCACTGATTCTGAGGATCGATTAGCCATCCCAACCTCACCCCATTAGTGCGATACTCTTGCATTTTCGCTTGAAGGGTTTTGAGGCTATCAGTCTTCGACCTCAGTTCAATTACAAAGTCAGGAGCTACCAGAGGGAAAGTAGTATCAGGCGGGATATTTTCGAGTTTAGATTTTTCGATCCAAGTCACGTCAGGCGATCTGACCGCTCCAGATGGTAATGTGAAACCACCAGAAGAATCAAATACGTCGCCTAATTGGGTGCTTCGGCTCCAAGTTGCAACCTGATAGTATAAGTCTCCATTTTTCTTTGAGCTTTCATATCCCGCTGGTGCCATTGTGACTAATTCTCCTGTAGCTGTTAGCTCCAATCGCAAATCTGGATTATCTTGACACAATTGCTCGAACTCTTTATGGTTAATGCGAAGAGTTATCCGAGTGGTATCAACTAACAGCGATTTGGTTGCTAAGGATTGCATAACGATTAATTAGTGCTATTTCCTACTGGCTAGGATCGGTTGTCCGCATCCTAAATATAACATCGTGACACGCTCAAAGCCTAGATCGGTCTATGTCTGAAATCGATCTCACCGATGTATTTCGTCAAGTAACCGAGACAACAGCGAAAACCTGCCGAAAAGTTTTGGGTGATAGTGGTGAACACCTCACCCGATGGCATGACGCTAACATGCTGAAACTGGTTTTAGTGTTAGAATCATCCCGAAAATCCGTCTAAGCTTGCATGCATACTCACAGGCGAAAAAGTTTTCTCTCCCTTCTACTTGTAGTTGCTCTAGCTGGTGCATGTGGTGCTCCACCCCCACAAGGCGCACCTCCTAGCCTACCTGTCAAAATTGAGGCGGTACAGTCAGGTGTGATCGACGATAGCTCTGACTATGTGGCAACAATGCAATCTCGCCAGTCGGTGTCGTTACAGCCGCAAGTTAGCGGTCAGGTACAGCAGATTTTGGTTAAAGCTGGCGATCGAGTTGAATCTGGAACATTATTACTAGTGATCGACCCCTCCAGACAAGAGGCGGTAACGAATAGCAGTTTGGCGAATATTGAGTCAGCCAGATCGACTTTAGAAGAATCCCAAGCCGACTTAGCCAACGCCGAAGATCAACTCAAATCGTTACAAGCAAAGCGGCAATCTAACCTCTCGACCATCGCCAATAACAAAACTAACTTCGATCGAGACAAACAGTTGCTCAAAGAAGGCGCGATCACTCGCCGCGTGTTTGACGATACCGCGACCCAGCTCAAAACCGCCCAAGCCGATCTTGATGGCACAGAAGCTGACATTCGGGGACAACAAGCAAATATTAGAAAAGCCAAAGCTTCGATCGGGCGCAGTCAAAATCAATTACAAAGCTCTGAAGCTGATGCTAAGCAACAAAAAATTCAGCTCACTTACTACAGTCTTAAAGCTCCTTTTGCGGGTTCTGTTGGTGACATCCCAGTTAAAGTTGGTGATTTTGTGAGCAATTCCACCAAGCTGCTAAACCTCACCCAAAATGAGCAACTGGAGCTACAAGTAGCTGTGCCAATCGAGCAAGCCTCACGCTTAAAAAACGATCTGACCGTGCAACTAGTTGACAAAGATAACAAACCTGTAGCTACAGGCAAAGTGTTTTTTGTTGCGCCTAATGTTGACGTTGCTACTCAGTCGATCTTGGTCAAAGCCGCTTTTAGTAATACTGAAAACAAGCTGCGTGCCGATCAATTTGTCAAAGCCAGATTGATCTGGGATAGCCGTCCAGGGGTTTTAGTCCCAACTGCGGCGATCTCACGGGTGGCAGGACAAAATTTCATCTTTGTCGCTCAATCAGCCCCAGACGATAAAAAAACAGATCGAGCAGCTAAACCCGAAAGTAAACCACCTTCACTAATTGCCAAACAGCAACCGATCAAACTCGGTAAAATTATTGGCAATAGCCAAGAAGTCACTGAGGGGCTGAAGTCTAGTGACAAGATCATCACATCCAGCATTCTCATCCTCCGAGACGGGATGCCAGTTGTCCCCGCCACTGAAAAAGCCGAAGCCAAGTAGGAAGAAATTTTTAGCTAAATCAGCCTACGCCGCAGACTTATTCGATCCAGATTCCCTAGCCCTTACTAGCTCATGATTCTATCTATATCTGACTTCTTCATCAGGCGGCCAGTATTTGCCACGGTTTGCTCGGTAGTCATTACGCTATTGGGTGCAGCTTGCATTTTCATTCTGCCGATCGCCCAGTATCCCGAAATCACGCCGCCACAAGTTAGCGTTCGGTCTAACTACATTGGGGCAAATGCTGAAACGGTCGAGTCTACTGTGACTAATGTGCTGGAACGGGAGCTAAATGGGATCGAGGGTGTGAAATACATGACCTCTACCAGTGGTAATGATGGCAGTAGTAACATTACGCTCACGTTTGGACTCGATCGAAGTAAGGATTTGGCGGCGGTTGATGTCCAAAATCGGGTGTCTTCGGTAGTCTCGCAGCTTCCTGGTTCGGTGCAGCAAGTCGGGGTGAGAGTCAGCAAGCAGTCCAGTGGTTTTTTACTGGCAGTGGGAGTCTATGCCGAAAAAGGGGCTGATGGTAAACCGAGATACGACGATCTATATCTCAGCAATTATTCCGATCTCTACATTGTTGATGCGCTCAAAAAAGTTAAGGGGGTTGGCAACGTCCAAATTTTTGGCGAACGTAAATATGCGATGAGACTGTGGCTCGATCCTAGTCGAATGGCAGCACGGAAATTAACCGCTCAAGATGTCGTCACTGCCATTCAGCAACAAAACCTACAGGTCGGTGCAGGCTCGATCGGTCAGCAACCAGCTCTGCCAGGTCAGGAGTACCAGTTATCGATCGCGGCGCAGGGAAGACTTAAGGACATCAGTGAATTTGAAGATCTGGTGATCAGTGCTTCGGCAGATGGCACTTTAATCAAGCTCAAAGACATTGGTAGAGTGGAATTAGGTGCAGAAAACTACGCCACGATTTTACGATTCAACCAGATTAGAGGTGTCGGGCTGGGTGTGAGCCAATTACCAGATGCTAATGCGCTTGATGTCCAGCGGAATGTCAAGAAAGTGCTCGAAGAAATCAAGCCGACTTTCCCACCAGGACTGAATTATGAAATTGCGTTTGATACGACGCTATTTATCCAAGCAGGGGCGGAGGAAGTTGTGATCTCGCTGTCGATCGCAATCGGTTTGGTAATTCTAATTATTTTCCTGTTTTTACAAAATTGGCGATCGACCTTAATTCCTGCGATCGCGATCCCTGTGGCTCTGATCGGCACATTTTTGTTTGTCAAGCTGCTCAATTTTAATATCAATACTCTCACCCTATTCGGTTTGACCTTGGCGACAGGGCTAGTGGTTGACGATGCGATCGTGATTGTTGAAGATGTCACCCGCCGCATTCAAGATGAGGGCGTAAGACCA
>JARCMB010000086.1 GCA_030248825.1 Pseudanabaenaceae cyanobacterium MP8IB2.15
TAGCCAGTTTCTAATTGCTGTCGAAATTAAACCAGGGTCAGCATCTTCGATCGCCCATGCTAATAAAGCTAATTCCTTGCCAAATAGCCTTGATATTGGGATTTGACCCGTTTTCCACTGTCCAGATTTTTGACCAGTCCGCTTTAGCCGTTGGTTAAACTCGGCTTTGACGGGATCGGCGATCGCATCCCACTTAAGACGATTGAGAATTACCCGCATTTTGTTATCGTTCTGCCCCAAAGCAAAACTTAGTTCGCGCTTATTCACATTTTCATCCCATGTCAGATGTTCGCTGATCATCACATCATCTTTTTTATTAGCGGCGATCGTCACTAAAAAATGATGCTCAGACTCAGTGGGAGCAAAGCCAAATCCTTCTACCTTAGTTTTGGTGGGAACCGTCATGATTGTTTAATCTCATCAGGGTTTAATTCTGTTTTAGCCTCTGTCACCCAGTCAAGCAATGTCTGTCCTGTCTCAAATTTAAGAGACTCAGATTCAATTTTGATTTCGCCATTGGGTAAAAGCGATCGCAGTTCGGCAATCAACTTTTCTAGTTGTTCAGCGCTTAACTGTAAATTAGCCGCAGTGGATACATCTAGCCAGTGATTTTCATCCTCTTGGATTTCTAACCTCATGCCCACTGCTTTACCCTGATGTTTCTTCAGACGGTTGAGAAATTCGTAGGACTCTTGCTTGGTGACATACTTTTGCGCTCTTTCAAATACCACAGGCTTAGTGCGATCGATCTCGATAGTCTTACGATCGTTGGTACTAATTTTGCGCTGATGCACTTCAGACACAATGCCATGTTTTTCCGCCACTGCCAATACAAGGGTTGTCCCCTTTGGCACAAGAAACGGGGCATCGTATTGCCCAGCATTTTGTTTTGGGTCAGAGCCATCGGTTGTATAGCGAATTTGAGCAGGTGGGGCAGACTGAATCTCGATCATTTTGTCACTGCCCTGCTGATATTCACGGGACTTCAAAGTAATCGTATTTCGCCATGTTTGCGCCGATCCAGTCTCATGTTCAGCCTTGGAGTCTACACAGAGAAACGAAATCTCTAGCTCACTGGTTTTAAACTGTTTTGGTTCAGATACAACCATCGAACCCGTTGTCGCTTTGCCGCCAATTTCGTAATAAATTGTGTCGCCATGTATGGCAGCAATGCGTAAAGTTGCTTCGCCAGTCTCATCGTTGCGTTGCAAAACCGTAATCTGGACTGCGGTTTCAGGCTTAGGGAAGGGCGGCTTTTCTACATAACCACCTGAATCACGCCATTGATCTTTACTGACTAGATCTTCTTTGAGGCGATCGAGCGCATCAGGACGATGCCATTGCCACTGTGACTGACTAGCTGCACGTCGCTTTACCTCTGTCCACAACATATTTTTTTGAGTGAACAGACGCATCTCACATTTTTTCTGAAACGTCTCACTGGAAATATCTTCAGTGAATTTCTGTTTGCTTTTTAGCGTTTCGCGAACTTGTTGCTCGCCATTGTAATCATTATCAGAAAAATTCATCACAAAATCGGCTGTCAGTAACCCTTCACCCGATGGGTAATGCAATGTCGAAAATGTTTCACGCATCGCACTGAGTAGCGCAAATAAAATTTTTCCCTCTAGATCCTTAGCACTAGCCACCTGTGGATCGCTATCTGGTAATTTTTTAGACTTCATCTCCGCCAAAATATAGCGAATTGCCTTTAACTCCGCCGCGTTTTCCCACAAAGCATTCATGGTAGTGCGGGTTCCTGTCAAAAACAGGATGCGATTTTTATAGTCAAGGTCGTCATAAAACTTCTTTAAATCAGGGTTTAATCCTCCCTGATGCGGCTCGACGATCACCAGAGTGATTTTATCGGATGATAGCTTAATCTCATCAAGGGATGGAAAAGTTAAAACCTGTTGATAGCAATCCCGTAATGATGTTTGGGGTGGAGTAAAAGCATCGGTCAAAAATTTATTTAATTCCTTGCGCGAAGCCTCGCCTTGGAACGATGCTGTATAACTACTTAGTTTGGCAACCAAGTTCTGCACATTCTTAAAATAAAGCTTGCCGTCGTTATCAGAATGCAGATACCAAGCTTTGGTAGATAGGGTTCCGAGTACATCCTTAGTCAATCGCGATAACTCTCGTCCAGGGGTACAGAGATAGGAAACGATCTCAGCCAAAGATAAACCAACTATGGCGTTAGGTACATTTGCTAAAGACGCAACATAGATCAACTTGCAAGCATCTTGAGCATCGGTACTGCCTAGATGTGCATCCATGAGTTCGGCGATCGCGCCCCCATTTGAGGCAATATCATGGGAAATTGCTTCTGTGAGCGTATTGTTGATGTTCTGGACTTCCTGAGTAATCCAGCTATCATTCAAGTCAATATCGTGGGCATGAATTAAATATTGGCGATCGGCTTTATCTCGATTTGGGTCATATAGATTTGCTACTACTGCACGCATGAGCTTAATCAACCCGCGTGTTTGTTGAAATCCTAAATTATGGCGAAATCGAGCATATAGATCGCGAATCCCAAAATGAAAAGGATAGGATTCTTGAATCTGTGCCACAAACTTTTCGGGTGATGCGTTAGTGATGTCCATTTGCTTTGCAGCACGAACGGATAGCGAATAAGCCTTAGCAATTTCTAAAATATCAGCAGCAGTAGGCAACTCTTTAAATAGGCGCTGGCGGAGGATATGGTAAATTTCATCGGTATTCATCCCCACTGGCTCTAGCTGCACCGCGCCGCGTCCAACCTCAGCCGAGAGTGTCTGCAATGCTTTACTAATCTGCTCACTGGCATCGTCATAGGTGGCATTAAGATCGGAAATAACGATACAGACGTTTTTTAATTCTTCCTTACTTACTGCCACAAATAAATTTGCCAGTGCTGTCACCGTGACCCAAGACAAATCGGTATTACCAATCTGTGTAGCTTTTGCGGATTGAAAGTAAGGCGGAAGCTCATCTAACAAAATCAGTAACGGCTCACCTTTGAGTAAGTTAATCCATGCAGTTTGCCCTGGCGCTTGTAGCGGTGAGTAATATTCGTTAAAAACTTCTTTCTTGCCAAGCTGATTGGCGATCGCCCCCCAAACTCCTAATGGTGCATCGGACTCTCTACCACTAAATCCAACTACCCGCACTGCCCCAAAATTAACGTTATACAAGCTGCCTAGTACAGCCGATCTAATTTCAGGATATCTTGCCATCAATCCCAATGCGATCATGCTATGGGTCTTCCCCCCACCCATTGATTGCTTTAACAAAAAAACCCCATTATCAGAAAACCCTGTAAACCTTTGAAAAGCTCCTTGAAAAAGAGACTGCATCCCTTTAGTCACATAGTTTTCTCTAAAGAAATTTTCGGGGTCAATCCGACCTTCCAATAAATTTGTCAGGTCAAGAACAGTATCTTGCTTAGAACGATCAAATACGCTTTCGCGAGGCTTACAAGCCTGTTTGAGTGTTTTCATAAGTTGATCTTCTTGACTGCAAAGAATTAATGTGACACTTGCACTCTATCAGAATGCCCTAAGACTTACGCATTGACAGAAAATCAGAATGTGTATTCACGGATTTTTGTATCAGAAGATACGATTTTTGTCTCTTTTGCTGGATGATTTTCTTTCATCTAGGCGCATCTCGATCGATCCGTTCTAGGGGTTGTTCCAATCGATCGACAGTTCGTGGATAGCATAGAGATTGCCAGCAATGTGTTCAGCCGTGCGCTGTTTCTGTAATGTCGATCGACTACGAACGGTTGAGGGTAA
>JARCMB010000087.1 GCA_030248825.1 Pseudanabaenaceae cyanobacterium MP8IB2.15
CCCTTTGCCGCTTGAAGCTTGCTCAGTTGGGATGGAGTCAAGATCGCCTCGAACTGGGAACGAGACTGCTCTCCGATCTTCTTAAGCTGGCTTTTTTGCTGTTCGGAGAGATTGAGCGAGGCAAGTCTGTCACCTCTCTTTTTCTGAGGATTCGGCTGGCTTTCTGTCTGGGTATTTTTCTGGGCAATGTTCTGAGCATTGGTGATTTCAGGTAAAACTACACTAGAAAGAGCAATGCCACTGGGGATTACAACCGCACCAAGTAAAAACAAAATAGGCTTGAATTTCATCTGATTACTCATAAGTCTTGTGTACCGATCGATTCAAGTTAATGTGAATCAATGCGACAGTTCAGACTTCGGGGAATCGAAAAAGGTTCAAGCCGATTATTTTTAGTTATTTCGCAGACTTAGCGGCAAGCTGAACCACTTGTGTGAAGGCAGCAGGATCTAAAATTGCTAACTGTGACAGCATCTTACGATTGATCTCGATGTTAGCTTTTTTGATTTGACCCATCAGTCTGCTGTAGGTGATACCTTCTTGGCGAGCGGCAGCATTGATACGAGCAATCCACAGAGCGCGAAAATCTCTTTTCTTTTTGCGGCGATCGCGATAGGCATTACGCAATGCCTTCATTACCTGCTGATTAGCAACGCGGAACAATCGAGAATGCGATCCGCGAAAACCTTTGGCTAATTTAAGAACTTTTTTGCGGCGTTTTCGGGCTACATTACCGCGTTTGACTCTGGTCATAGTGTTTAACTTGTATTTTCAGGCGTTTGGAAAGTTATGAGATCGAGAAGTTAGGCGTAGGGCATCATGGCGCTGACGCGATGGACATCAGTTTCATCTACCAGGGCCAGTTTAGACAGTCTATTCTTGCGACAGGTTGGCTTATGCTCTAGCAGGTGATTCTTCATGGCATGGCGGCGTACGAACTTCCCAGAGCCAGTTGTGCGAAACCGCTTCGCAGCAGCTTTACGGGTTTTTAGTTTAGGCATTGGAGATATGGGTTGAAAAAAGACCTTTTCCAGCCTAGCATATCAGACGCATTTACATGAATATTTTTACTTAAGTGATCTCGATCTCAAGATCACTTAAAAAGCTTAACAGCAGCACAAGCACGGCACATCTGCCATCTAGCCAATTCACCTGATGGAGTAGGGCATTTACACAGTGGACATTTCGGTAAACTTGCCGTGTTACTACCGATCGTTTTTGCCCATCGATCGAATGCTTCTAGGGCATCTTTGGGTTTTTCGATCGCTTGGGGTTTCTTTCTGGAGATCGCAATGCTACTGGGATGTTGAGAATCGGGTTGATAGGAGGATGATTTTTTTAACGTCGATCGCCATTTTGCAGTCGAGAAATGGATGTCTTGGATCGGCTCTCCCATACCTGCTATGAGTGGATGGAGCTTCGCTAAAATTCTCAGTCGCTCAAACATCAAGGCTTGTGACCATACTGAGCTAGAAACAGCTACCTGCAACACTTCTCGATAAACTCCTGTCGGTCTGGTCTGAGCCGCCACAGAGTCCCCCACAATATTTGACCAGTGCTCCAAAATCCGCAAAAACCGCCGCTGTTGCTGCCAGTTGGTGTGAGCCTGAATATTACCGATGACTTGAGACAAACTAGTGAGAGACATATCTTAGTGGTTTATATTACCGCCATAATAAGCTATTAATTGAATTAGCTTTTATCACGTTATCTAGATCCTCATGCAACTATCCTTACGTTCGGTATTAAGTTTCAGCTCGATCGCAATGCCAATTTTTTTAACTACGATCTCTCCTGTTCTTGCTCAGCCAATTTCTCAGGCAGATCTCAAAACCAGTCGCGAGGTACAGTGTGACATTTTGATTGCAGGTGGGGGATTGGCAGGGGCAGGGGCAGCATATGAAGGGCTGCTAGCAGGTCGTACTGTTTGCCTTACAGAAATCACAGACTGGCTGGGTGGACAAATCTCGGCTCAAGGTACGTCGGCATTGGATGAACGTAAGACTCAGAGAGATTTACTATTCTACGATCGAGGCTACTTAGAACTACGGCGTAGGATCGAACAACGTTATGGGATTCTCAATCCAGGCGGATGTTGGGTAAGCGCATCTTGCTTTATGCCCAAAGATGGCAATGAGATTTTGCTGGCGATGCTACAAGAGGCTGCCAAGAAGGGGAATGGGACTCTGGAATGGTATCCCAATACTGTGATTAAAGAGCTGGGTATTTCAGAAGGGAAAACGATCGATAGCGCGATCGCGATATCTCATAAACCTGCACCTAACGCCGCTCCACTTAATACTTTCCCTTTATCTCAAACTATCGCTGACGCATATACTTACAGAGACTCCAAGCTGTTTACTAAGACGGTAACAAAATTTGTGCCGAAGAAATCTGGATCGGCAAATCAGCAGTCAGGGACAAACTGGTATGTAGTTGATGCCACGGAAACAGGAGAGTTAATTGGTTTAGCTGATGTCCCTTATCGTTTAGGTATCGATCCGCTTTCTCATTTAGAACCAACATCATCGAGCGCGACTGGAGATAATTACTGTACTCAGGGATTTACTTATACTTTTGCGATGGAGGCAACTGCTGAGCCCCAGAAACATGATAAGCCTGAATTTTACGATCGCTTTGCACCATACTACAGCTACGAATTACCAAACTTAGCCAGCTTCCCATTCGTCTTTACCTATCGCCGCATCTTTACACCTAATCCTGCCAAGTTTAAGGATATTGATTTTGGTTTCTATAAAAAAGACGAGTCGATCGATGTCGGTGATATCTCGATGCAGAACTGGACTTGGGGAAATGATTACCGCCCTGGCACTTCAGCCGATAATCTGATCTACAGTCGCGATCAATTGCGATCGACTGGACAGCTAAATCCTGGTGGCTGGATGGGAGGCCTGCGAGTTGAAACGCTGGCTCAAGCCGAATTACTAGCAAAAGGTTATTTTTACTGGCTGGTAGCTGGCACAACTGATTCTCAGCAAACACAGGTGCCAAAGAAAACCTATCCCAACAATCGTTTTCTCTCTGGTTTGGATGCGCCAATGGGAACCGCACATGGTTTATCCAAATATCCGTATATGCGCGAAGGCAGGAGAATTATCGGACGACCTGGATGGGGCTTTCCTAATGGCTTTACGGTGTCAGAGATTGATATCTCACGCTTAAATTACAGTGATGAATACTATCGCAAAAATCTATCGCCAGAAATGTATAGACTGCTGACCGCATCTTTAGCAGGGCTGGAGAGTGCGGCGGTGTTGGGTGGAAAACTTTCACCTGACCAAGTTAAATTGCGATCTCGATCGACGATCTATCCTGACTCGGTGGGTATCGGGCACTATGCGATCGACTTCCATCCATGTATGACGCTTAGCCCTGTAGAAAGTGTTGGCAACACCGAACGAGCGGGCGAAAGACGAGCGGGTGGTCAAGCTTATCCTTTCCAAATCCCTTTGAGGGCAATGATTCCTCAAAAAATTGATAATCTGCTGGTCGCTGGTAAAAGTATTGCCACAAGCCATATTGCGGCGGCGGCTTATCGGGTGCACTCATTTGAATGGTCGTCAGGGGTAGCGGCGGGAACCACTGCCGATTTCGCACTCAAAAACAAGATTATGCCCTATCAACTCGTGGACGATCTACCGCGCCAAGAACCAAAACTAGAAGAACTCCGTAAAATTCTCCAGCAGCAGGGCAACCCCACCGTTTTCCCAGACACATCGATCTTTAACGAAAATTGGAAAGGGTGGCAATAATGGACTACTAACCTAAATATTCTTCAATCTGCTAACTTAGTAGAGCATTTGGATTAAAAATTATGGCTCGTCGTCGATCGACTGCACAACAAAATTACTCAAATTACTCAAACAGTCCTGGCAACTATGCTGCACCTGCTGCTTCGCTGAGCAATAGTATTAAACTGGCGATCGCGGCGGCAATTTTTGCGATCGGGATTGGTGTGGGCGTGGCACTTTCTACGCTTAACCCCACAGCGCGAACCGTTGATGCGATTCGGCTAGACACGATCGCTCCCAGTCGAGATTTTTGCAACAACTACGGTGCATCAGCCATGGTGACAACTGTGCGGGTCTACACCACGCTTAACCCCTATAACGTTTTTGTCAGTCAGGTTGAACCAAAAGCAGGCTGTGTCGTCCTACCAAACAACTGGAACATTCTGTTGCAAAGACGGGCAATTAACGACCAAGAAATTCGTCAGTGTAAGGATCGGATGAACACATTTGGCTATACAGGTGAACTGGACAAGACTCCCCAAGTGGACTGCGTGTATGAAAGCAAAGATGCCCAAGAAAAACTGACTGGGCCTGCTAATGCTCCTACCCCTGAACCCAACTCTCAAGGCTAAGCCCTGAAATTGCCCAAAATTGTAATGGCTAACACTGCTTCCCCTGTAACTTCACCTACAATATTAAGACAATTGTTGAGAGATTGTTAAGATAGCCAATGTCATTTACTTAGCTAGATCTTCTCTGGCGTTAACCGAATGGGCAAGTTTTGATTAAGCTTAGCTAAAATTAAAATAGCTCCTTATATTTTGAGTAATTGAGCTGCTACTTGACGAATTTTTCGATCACTACTCAGTAATAAGTAAGTCGCGTGAATAATCCATCCACTGCCAAGTCCACTAATAGTTCCACTGCTCGATCGATCGATCGATCGGCAATTCAGCGACGAGCCACTACAAGTATTCCTGGGCAATCTTGGCTCGTAGAAGAGCGTGATGCCTGTGGGGTGGGGTTTTTAGCAGATCGAGCCAGTCGAGCTAGTCATGACTTGTTGGCTAAAGCCCTAAAGTCTTTAAACTGCATGGAGCATCGTGGGGGGTGCAGTGCCGATCGAGATTCAGGCGATGGCGCAGGGCTGATGACGGCAATTCCTTGGCAGATCTTGCAGCAGGAGATGTCTGGGATCGATCCCGAACACTGTGCGGTTGGAATGATGTTTTTGCCACAGCAAGTGGAGCAGCAAGCTTTATCGCGTCAAGTTGCCGAAAGATGCGCGATCGAAGAAGGGTTAGAAGTAGTTGGTTGGCGCGTTGTCCCTGTAAATTCTGATGTTTTAGGCACTCAAGCCAAAGAAAACCAGCCCCAGATCGATCAAGTCGTATTTAGTGGCAAAAATCTGGATGAATCCCAACTCGATCGAGCAGTCTACATCACTCGTCGCCGTGTTAAGCTCGAAATCAAGCGACTTTATCCCGAATGGCAAGCTGATTTTTACATCGTGTCGTTGTCACATCGCACGATTGTCTATAAGGGCATGGTGCGATCGGAAGTTTTAAGCGAATTTTATGCAGATTTGCGTAATCCCAGCTACATTACGCCGTTTGCGATCTACCATCGTCGATTTAGTACGAATACTCTACCCAAGTGGCCGTTGGCTCAACCCATGCGCTTCTTAGGGCATAACGGCGAAATCAATACGTTGCTGGGCAACATCAACTGGTTTATGGCACGTCAGCAGGATCTGTCTCATGCCAAGTGGGGCGATCGAATGACAGATCTTGCCCCCGTGCTGAAGCCAAATGAAAGTGACTCGGCAACGCTCGATCATGTGTTCGAGTTGCTGGTAGAAACTGGGCATAGTCCCTTGGAAAGCTCAATGGTTCTGGTGCCTGAAGCCTACGCCAACCAGCCCGACTTGAAGGATCATCCTGAAATTACTGACTTCTACGAATATCACAGTGGCTTACAGGAACCTTGGGATGGGC
>JARCMB010000088.1 GCA_030248825.1 Pseudanabaenaceae cyanobacterium MP8IB2.15
GCTCGGAATCGATCGACAAAAGCCTGTTGCTTTTCTAAATATTTTTCTTGACGCTCAAAGGCAGACATCTGGGCTTCTCTCGCTTCAGCTTTTTGGGCGAGGTAGGTGGAGTAGTTGCCTAGGTAAGTCGCAGAAACGCCACGTTCGGTTTCGACGATGATCGTACAGAGCCGATCTAAGAACTCGCGGTCATGCGAGACAATTACCATCGGGGTTTTCAGCCCTTTGAGATAAGTTTCTAACCATTCGATCGTCTCTAAATCGAGATGGTTGGTCGGTTCATCTAACAGCAATAGATCGGGCGTTTGTAGCAAAATTTTACCCAAACTTATCCGCATTTGCCAACCGCCACTGAATTGATCGACAGTTCGATCGCCATCTTCTGCCACAAACCCTAATTCGGGCAAAATCTTATCGATCCGACTTTCCAATTCGTAGCCATTTAAAGCTTCAAACTTACGTTGCAGTCGATCCATTTGCTTGAGCAACTGATCAAAGTCATCACCTTCTCGGAGATTTTCCAGCTTGTGATGGACTTGAGCAAGATCTTTTTGAGCTTGATTTGCTTCGTGAAACACAGCCCAAAATTCTGCTTTGACCGATCGCTCGGGATCGACTTCAAATTCCTGCGTCAGATAGGCAATCTTGAGGCTGTTGGGACGGATAATCTGCCCAGAGGTCGGCTCGACTTCGCCTGCAATGATTTTTAGCTGTGTGGACTTACCTGCGCCATTAACACCTACTAGGCCGATTCGATCGCCTGGCTTGACTTCCCAGTTGACATCCTTGAGCACTTCGCCCGTCGGATAAATTTTTTGAATATGTTCGAGGCGCAGCATGAGATTGTGTTAATGAAGTAGCAATAAAACTTAATCTTAAGGTTAACATTCTTTGACGCGATCGCTGAGTTGTCTAGATTACTAACTCGTACAAATCCTGAAGTTGGCGCGCAAAGTTGGCGGGCGAGTAGCGTTGCACGATCTGCCAAGAATTTTCGCCCATGTCTGCTAAGCGATCCTGATTTTTGTGCATCCATATCATTCGATCGGCGAGTTCGGTAATCGAATTACCATCAAATCGCCAGCCATTTACCCCATCCTCGACTAGATGCTGCGAACAACCACACTGCTGGGATACCAGTACAGGTAATTTCGCTGCCATCGCTTCATTCACAACTAAGCCCCACTGTTCGTCATGGTGGCTGGGTAAAATCAACACTTCGGCCGAATTGTAGTACTGCACCAGTTCCCCCAAATCGTCAATTCGTCCTGCAAGCATGACATCTTCGACTAGATTTAATGCTGATATTTGGTCAATGATCCGATCTCGCAGATTGCCATCACCACAAATAATTAACCGCCAGACTTGAGCGCGATCGAAATCCTGCCGATCCCCCAGATGATCGATCGATTGTTTGTAGATCGCATAAGCTTGCAAGAGAGTTGGAATATTCTTTTTCTCAACCAGCCGCGAAACACAGAGGAAATACTTGGAGCTAGGTAAATCATCTGCTTCGATCGATTGTTTAGATCGCTGATTGGATAGAGCCGAGATCGAATCGTTATCAACACAATTGTATCCAAACGCGACTTTGCGATCGCCAACACCGAGATGTTTGAGATATTCAAGATGAGTATTACCGCCAATCAGAAATCCATCAAACAACTTGAGATAGAGAGATTTAATAAATTCATACAACCATTTTCTCGGATGGTCATCGATCTGGTTAACTAACATCAAAAATACTTTTACAGATTTAGTCCTAATCTTGGCGTAAATTACCGCCGCTAGTGTCTCAGGACGTTCATCACCACAGGTAAGAATCAGTGATGGTTGATGTTTCCGCAGCAATTTTAAGGTAGCTAGGAAAGAGGAGAAAAAGTTTAATTCTGATGAGTCGCGATTGCTAATTACTTCATGATTTTCAAGCATATCCCGAAAAAAAGGATAATCTTGGTGATTGCTAGCACAATGGCTGAAACAAATAATCGAGTCATCTGCAAAAGCCTGATCGATCGCTCTGACTCTAGCTAAATGATATGGGCCATATGTATTCCAAATCGTGACGATCTTCACACTAATTTCTCACTAGCTTAGGTTTGACGATCGAACATAGCATGATAAAAATCACAGAGCTTGAGCGCGTATTGCTGCCAGTCTAGTTGTTGCTGCGACTTGATCAAGGCTGCTTGCGCCAGATTGAGCTGTAAATCTTTGTCATTGTAGAGTAATTCTAGGTATTGCGCGATCGAATCGATCGATCGAATTGGCACGACAAATCCATTTTTCCCATGTTCGATAATTTCAGACGCACCCGTATTCACTGTTGTAATCACAGGTAATCCACAAGCCATTGCCTCTGTGCACACAACTGCAAAACCATCTTCGATCGATGGCAACACGAATACATCCGACTGACTAAAATAATGACGGAGTTCGGTATTGGGCACACTAGGAATGTATCGAAACAATCCCTCATATTTGCTCAAAGTCGATTTCATCTCAGCATGTAGTCCACCGATCAATAGCAGTTCGGCATTGGGTAAATTCAGTTTTTTCCATGCTTCTAAGAGATAGATGTGTCCTTTGCGTGCCGATATTTGGGCAACACAGATCACTCTAAAAGTTTTGTCAGATCGGTCTTTTGGTTCAGGATAGAAACTACTGAGGTTAACACCGTAGGGAATTACCTGAATTTTATCTGAGCTAAAGCCTCTTTCGACATAGGATTGCTTCACAAATTGAGATGGAGCTAACAGTCGATCGCAACTACTAACTTCATCGATCAGCCGTTGAGATTGCACCGAAATGGATAAGTCTTGTTTGATCTTGAGTCGAGCATACTCCTCAGCCATGATGATTTGAGAGGATTCAGGGTGTGAGTTAACAGGCTCTCCCAAGATTAGACTGCCTTGACTTTTTGCTTTTTCGATCAAGTTTCGACTAGTGCCGTGCAGCATGACATGAAGAATGTCACAACTACTCCAATTAGCTAGTGATAAAAACTGCCAGAGATCGTGATAGAACGGCAACATTCGATCGAATTTACCATAGCCAAACGCTTTAATCTGCGCTCTGATCAAGTATTCCTTGATCCAAATATTGACCAGCTTTTCCGCAGGAACTGATAGAGATGCCGAATTTGTCCTAAGTTTGTGCGAATAGAAAAACCTGTGCAAAGCTTGATTTTGCTCAATGTACTTAATGTAGTTGTGATAATGAAAGCGACCGCAGACAGCAATGTTTACATTCATCGATCCTTAGTGTTTGACGACAAGCAGACTGGCTTATGATTAAAGTAACAGATCTCACCGACTATGATGCTCTTAGTTAGAGAACTCCATAGAAAAGATGATCCAATAGCCAGATTGTTTTACGCATGATTTCCACAAACCACTTCGGTAGACTTGGAAGTCTTTTAATCTGTTTTTCTAAATCTCACAGATCTACGACACTACCCTCTTTCTTGAACTCTTACTTCTGTATCTTTTGATGCTGAGCTGTAACGATAATAGTATTATGTGGTCAAGTACTTTGCTGTGTAAGTTGGGCTTGATCGAACTGCCTTAGCGTTATTCTGCCAGTGGAAAACTAGCCTTTTTGGTGAACTCAAAAGCTCCTGCGATCGAACCCCAAACATGGACATCAGTGAGAGGATCTCGTCCACGATCGAGGCTAGAGAGAGTATGTTCGCTGACCTCAAATTCGCTCTCAAGATAGGATTTTTTGCCATTACGTTCGACAGCACAACCTTTGCCAGGTTCGACAATACCTTTGAAGGTATGACGCTCCGTTCGTACAACCTGATAACTACATCGATCGAGCGGTTCTAGATGTTCTTGCTTAAGTGTGAGCAATTTTTCAGGATCGCGACTACCACCAAAATAGGCTGGAGCATCTTTGATCTTGTGGTTTTTAATTTCGATATGGTCATCCCGATCGAATAAATATAAAACCGCAGTCCGATA
>JARCMB010000457.1 GCA_030248825.1 Pseudanabaenaceae cyanobacterium MP8IB2.15
GACGAGCAACATTAATTTCTTTATGAATGTGCCTGTGAGCCAAGACGGGACGCTTGAGATTGTCGATGGCATTTCCGATCCAGGCAGTATTGTCGATCTGCGGGCTGAGATCAACGCCCTCGTGGTGATTTCCAACTGTCCGCAGATGAATAATCCTTGCAATGGCTATAATCCTACGCCAATTCAATTGATCATTTGGGATGAGGTTTAACTATGGACGAGAGAGCGCGGGTAATAGAGTCAACAGAGAAAGTGGTATCAATTCCATCTCCGACAACACAATCCCATGCGGCAATTTCTTCTAAATACTCTTTGTCTTCAGTGTCTTTCAGTAAGGCTGCAATTATCTCTGCTTCAAGAATTTGGTGACGTTGTTGAGAAAGTAATGAATTGATATAACTGCTACGATTTCCAGTAGCTTGTCGATCTAGAAATTGAAGGATGTCTGCTTCCAACGAAATAGTTATCTCGACCATTTGCTTACAACTAGGATTACTTACCAATCATACCCAAATACTATGTTCTCTAAAGTTCTGATTGCGAATCGCGGTGAAATTGCTTGTCGGATTATACGGACTTGCGATCGACTCGGCATCTCAACTGTAGCGGTCTATTCCGAAGCAGATGCCTATGCACGTCATGTCTCGATCGCATCTGAGGCGGTGTCGATCGGGTCAGCAGTGGCGGCGGATAGTTATTTGCGGTGGGAACGGATCTTAGCCGCAGCACAGCAGACAGGAGCAGAGGCTATCCATCCTGGTTACGGATTTTTGAGTGAGAATGCTGAATTTGCCGAAGCCTGTGCCGATGTCGGGATCGTGTTTATCGGCCCCACGCCAGCCCAGATGCGGGACTTTGGGCTAAAGCATACGGCGAGAGAGTTAGCGATCGAAAATCAGGTGCCATTATTACCAGGAACAGGGTTGCTTGAAAATGTGGAGCAGGCGACGATCGAAGCAAGAGAGATTGGCTATCCAATTATGCTCAAAAGTAGTGCAGGTGGTGGTGGTATTGGTTTACAGCTATGTCGCAGTGAAGATAAGTTAGCGGAACTATTCCAAACTGTGCAGCGATTGAGTCAGAACAATTTTAATCAGGGTGGGATTTATCTCGAACGTTATGTCGAAGCGGCGCGGCATATCGAAGTCCAAATCTTTGGTGATGGTCAAGGTAATGTCATAGCATTGGGCGATCGAGACTGTTCGGTGCAACGACGCAATCAAAAAGTAATCGAAGAAACCCCTGCAACTGGAATTAGTGAGGCGCAACGTCAAGAGCTTTATAGTGACGCAATTCGACTGGGCAAAGCGGTCAACTATCAGTCGGCGGGGACAGTGGAATTTGTATTCGATCGAGATCGTAATGAGTTCTATTTTCTCGAAGTGAATACGCGGCTCCAAGTCGAACACGGTGTAACCGAAGCGGTAAATGGGATAGATTTAGTCGAATGGATGTTACGTTTAGCGTCAGGAGATCGCAGCTTTCTCAACCATTACCAGAATCAACCGCAAGGACACGCGATTCAAGTTCGGATCTATGCGGAAGACCCAAGCAAAAACTTCCAACCGAGTTCGGGTATTTTGACCGAGGTGAGATTTCCTAGTGAGATCCGATGTGATACTTGGATCGATCGAGGCACTGAGATTACACCTTACTATGACCCGCTATTAGCGAAATTGATCGTGCATCAGTCTTCACGGCAAGAGTCGATCGAGCAACTCAAGCACGCCTTGGATAGTTCTCAAATCGCAGGAATTGAGACTAATCTCGATTACCTCCGCCAAATTCTCGACGATCCGATATTTAATGCTGGCGACTTTAGCACACGCTTTCTCGATACTTTTGCCTACCATCCCTTAACGGTTGATGTCTTAGAATCTGGGGCGTTTAGCACAATCCAAGACTATCCTGGGCGGGTGGGCTATTGGAATATTGGCGTACCACCTTCTGGGGCAATGGATACGCTGGCGTTGCGGTTTGCCAATCGCTTAGTCGGAAATCCTGAATCTGCGGCTGCGCTGGAATTTACCGTGAATGGGGCAACGCTGCGATTCAATACGGCTACGACGATCTGTCTGACGGGGGCGGATATGCAAGCAGAACTGGATGATCGGGCGGTTCCCTTGTGGCAGTCGATCGAAGTGAAGGCTGGCAGCATTTTACGGATGAAGTCGATCGCGGGGAATGGGATGCGTTCCTATTTAGCAGTGCAAAATGGATTCGATCTGCCTGACTATTTAGGGAGCAAATCGACTTTCACTCTAGGTAAATTTGGTGGGCACTGTGGGCGAACTTTGCGAGTTGGGGATGTGCTCAAACTCAATTCCATTAAAACTCTTCAGGGAACTCTCTCTTCACAACTTCTCCCATTACCGATCGAACTAATTCCTGTCTATCCCGACCATTGGGAAATTGGTGTACTTTATGGGCCACACGGCGCACCTGACTTTTTTACCGATTGCGATATTGAGATGTTGTTTGCGACGGATTGGCAAGTTCATTACAATTCAGCCCGAACTGGAGTGCGTTTGATTGGGCCGAAACCCGAATGGGCAAGGAAAGATGGCGGTGAAGCGGGTTTGCATCCTTCCAATATCCACGATAATGCTTATGCCGTGGGGGCGATCGACTTCACGGGTGATATGCCAATTATTCTGGGGCCAGATGGGCCGAGTTTAGGCGGATTTGTTTGTCCTGCCACGATCGCGCTTGCCGAAATCTGGAAAATCGGGCAACTAAAACCTGGGAATACAGTGCGTTTCATCCGCATCAGCCACGATCGAGCTTTAGAGTTAGAATTCGATCTCGATCGACAGATTGACTTGCAATTGCCAGATCGAGATCGCCCACCAACTTCGATCGATCTATCCTCTAGTTCCTCGCTCAATCCGCAATCTCTGAGGGAAGCTGCGGTATTACATCAAATCCCTGCTACGACTCAGCAAATCGCGGTCAAGTATCGCCGATCTGGGGATGATAATGTGCTGGTTGAATATGGTGAGATGGTGCTGGATCTGAATTTGCGGTTTCGCGTTCATGCCCTGATGACATGGCTGATCGACCATCCTTTAGCAGGTATCCTCGATCTCACACCTGGGATTCGATCGATCCAAATCCACTACGACAATCGGGTTTTGCGGTTAGAACAATTGCTAGAAACCTTGATTGCAGCAGAGCCGAGATTACCTTCGATCGCTGAGATCACCGTACCAACGCGCATCGTTCACCTGCCTTTGTCGTGGGATGATGCCTCTACTCAATTAGCGATCGAGAAATATACTCGATCGGTGAATCCCAACGCCCCTTGGTGTCCTAGCAATATTGAGTTTATCCGTCGGATTAATGGATTGGATACTATCGAACAGGTCAAAGAGATTGTGTTTAATGCCAGCTATCTGGTGCTGGGTTTGGGCGATGTCTATCTTGGCGCACCCGTCGCTACGCCGATCGATCCGCGTCATCGCTTAGTCACAACAAAATACAATCCCGCTCGGACTTGGACACCCGAAAATGCTGTGGGGATTGGCGGTGCGTATATGTGTGTCTATGGCATGGAGGGGCCAGGTGGTTATCAATTTGTCGGGCGCACGGTGCAAATGTGGAATACCTATCAGGAAACTGCCGATTTTGAAGCGGGTAAACCTTGGCTATTGCGCTTCTTTGACCAAATTCGGTTCTATCCTGTATCAGCCGCAGAATTGCTCCAACATCGAAATGACTTCCTGCATGGCAGATTTAAGCTGCAAATCGAACATCAGACTTTTAGTTTGAGAGCATATAACGAGTTTCTTGAGTCGATCGACGAACAAGCTACGGCGTTTAAAACCAATCAACAAGCGGCATTTGAAGCGGAACGCGATCGATGGGCAGAACTCGATCTTAACGTTGAGTCAGCCGAAGATTTTGGCATCCGCCCTGAAGAGAACGAGCGGGAGTTCCCACCCGACTGCCATGTTGTCAAAGCCCATATGCCTGCTAATGTCTGGCAGATTCTGGTCGAACCCGATGCAATTGTTGAAGCTGGCGATCGATTAGTGATTTTGGAATCGATGAAAATGGAAATCTCTATTACTGCTCCGATTTCAGGCAAAGTAATTGAAGTTCTTTGTCGTTCAGGACAGATGGTCTCATCTGGAC
>JARCMB010000089.1 GCA_030248825.1 Pseudanabaenaceae cyanobacterium MP8IB2.15
CCCAACATCAGGCATGGGATGAGCTTGTTCAAATTGCCTCAACAATTTGGCAATACTCCGTTGCTTTTCGCGCACGGTATGCCGCACAATCTCGGTGGGGTGGGCGGTAAACACCAAATGAATGTCGAGATTGTCGATCAGTTCCTGAATATGTCGCGGTGGGACGTTCTGACGTTTTAGTTCTGGGAACAGCCACCGAAAAGTGCCAACAGGGAAAGCTTCTCCACCTGAGGCATCGATCGAATGCTGTTGTTTTTCTTCTTGTTCGTACTGCTGCTCGACAATATTGATCAGTTGAAAATAAAGGGCAAAAGCACGGGCGGCTCGAATTGCTTCATTTAAGTCCAGACTTTCGACTACTGCCAGCACCTCTTGGGCGGGATATTCTGGGGCTTGTCCTTCAGGTGAACACATCGATCGTAACTGCCGCAATAGATCGACCAGAACTTGTCCACATTCCTCTAGCAATACCGCTTCTAGTAAGTCTTCAACCACTTTGAGGCGATGGCGCAAGCGTGCGTCGGCTAGACGCAAACTATTTTCTTTATTCACAATCTGGACTAATGACTCTGGGAGTGAGGCAGTCTGCAAACTCATCTAAATTTCTCCGCATCTATTAGGGCAAAACTACTCAGTGCCTAGTGGTTCTAATATTACATTACCCGAGGTTGGTAACACCTAATATACAAGCATAGAGAGGCATTAACTGCTTTGGATTGCCAAATTCCCCAATCCCGAACTCACGTTAACATGGTCACAGTTTTTGGGCTTGGTATGAAAAACATCTGGAACCGTTTATTTGTAGGTTTGATTGGGTTGAGTTTAATCGCTGGGGTGATGATGCTCAGCAATCCATCTAAGAGTTCATATCTCGAATATATTTCAGATCAGCTCGCTGCCGACGCTCAAACCGATCTTTGTAAAGAAAAATCCCAAGAAAAATCTCAAGAAAGTACTTCAGAGCCGTCTCCGTCACTCGGTCTGAGGGATTTGGTGAAAGAAGCTTGTGATGCGAGTTTGAGAGCGATCAAGGGGATCACGATCGCGACAATTAGCAATGCCACAACCCGCCAAGATTTAACTCTACTCAGCATTTACACAACTGAGGTTCCCGCCAGCCTTCCCGAAAGTTTGCCAAGTATTACATTCAAAGATCGTCAACTTAACATCAACACCAAAGTGCCCACCCGTAAATACAAGACTCTTGCTGCGTTTGGACATTTTTATCCGCTCGATCGAAAGTAATTGAACTTATCCTTAACTAAGTCATAAAATAATTAAGCTAAGCTCAGAGTTAAGACCAAATGAAAGATGCAAATCAGAATCAAGGTTTGGGTAAGCTTCCTATATTTATTGGACTTGGCGCGCTCGCACTAGTGATGGTGGTGACAAACCCAAGCAAAGATAAGTATCTCAACCATATCTCCTCTGGAGGCAAGCAATCGGCAGCTTGTCAACCGAAGTCTAATCAGTCTGGTCAGTCCGATCCGCTCAAGCAAGCTTTAGAACAAGCCTCAGTTGATATGTGTAAGCAATTACAGCAAGGCATGGGGAAAATGATCGGCGAATTTACGACTCGTCAAAATTTCCTACTTTTCAGCATTTACACAACTGAGTTTGGTGGTTCCAAGTCGTCGTCGATCGGGATTTTGGGTAATTTTATTTCTCTTGGTTAGATGACTCAAGAAATTAACGAATCAAAGCATTGGTATATCTGCAAACAGGCAACAGGTGAATGTTTGATTGTGCATCGCGATCGAACTCAAGAAGAGCTTGAATCTTGGGGACCATTTGCTTCTCAGGGTGAAGCGGTTGCGCGTCGTGTGGGTTTGATCCGCGCTGGTAAATGTCAACCAGTTTAGACTCGATCGAACTGGAGGTCGCCGCGCATAACCGTGACGGCATAGCCTTTTAATAGCACTCGATCTTGCCCTCGATCTTGCAAGTACACCAGTTCTAAATCGCCCGATCGCTTAGATAGCTGTCGGGCTTTGAGCATATTCTTACCAGTAATCCCTGCCCAGTAAGGCGTAAGCGCACAGTGAGTTGAACCTGTCACTGGGTCTTCGTTAATCCCAATTTGAGGCGCGAAATAACGTGAGACAAAATCGTAAGAGCTATTTGGCTCGGCGATCGACGTAATAATTAAGCCATCAGCAGCTAGCTCGGCAATAAGCGGGAAGTCTGGCGCAAAATCTGCTACTGCTTTTCGATCGCTCAGCCTAACCATAATGTTGCCCCCAGCCTGTCCCAGACATTCATAGGGTCGATCGAGCATGATCCGATCGAGTTGCGCTAGAACATCGGCAGCTAGAGGTTGAAGATCGGGCAATGCAGGGAAATCCATCACAATTAATTCGCCTTCAAACCCGATCTTGAGATCGCCACTCAGCGTTTGGAAAGTCAAAGCTAAAGCAGGATCGATCGCCTTAATTTCGCGTAAGTAATGCGACATTGCTAACGTAGCATGACCACAGAGGTTAACTTCTTGGAGTGGCGTAAACCAGCGCAAGTGAAAATGATTGGGTGCAAGTGGTTTGACAAAAGCCGTTTCGGATAAGTTCATTTCGGCGGCGATCGACTGCATCACCGCCACATCAAGAAATTCCTGCACGATCGCAGTAGCGGCAGGATTACCACGCCAAGGCTCTTGGGTAAAGGCATCGATCGTAAATATCTGCATGTCTAAATACTTTTAAGGATTAAGTCTTTCCATCAGTTGTTGGACGTAATTAGTAAAAACTTTGCCCTTTTGAAAAGCTTCATCCTCTAAGATTTTTTGATGAAAACTAATCGTGGTCGGCACACCCGTGATTGCACATTCATACAGAGCGCGGCGCATTCGTTGAATTGCGGTCGGTCGATCGCGTCCCCACACAATCAACTTGCCAATCAGAGAATCGTAATAAGGCGGAATATCGTAGTCAGTATAAACATGCGAGTCCATCCGCACACCAGGCCCCCCAGGCGGCAGATAGCCACTAATCCTGCCAGGATGCGGACGAAAATTATGGGCGGGATCTTCAGCATTGATGCGGCATTCAATCCCATGACCAGTCAGCACCACGTCTTTTTGGGTTAATCGCAATCGTTCACCCATGGCGATCCGCAACTGCTCGGCAATCAAATCGATCCCTGTCACCACCTCAGTCACAGGATGCTCGACCTGGATGCGGGTGTTCATCTCCATAAAATAAAACTTGCCGTACTTATCGAGTAGGAACTCAACTGTGCCAGCCCCAACATAATTGATCACCTGCGCCGCTCTTACAGCCGCATTACCCATTTGGGCGCGCAACTTTGGGTTAAGCGCAATACTGGGAGACTCCTCCAGCAATTTCTGATGACGACGTTGGATCGAGCAATCTCGTTCACCCAGATGGATCACGCTACCGTAACTATCGGCAAGAATTTGAAACTCGATATGACGTGGCTCTTCGATCACCTTTTCGAGATACACCCCAGCATTACCAAAGGCAGC
>JARCMB010000458.1 GCA_030248825.1 Pseudanabaenaceae cyanobacterium MP8IB2.15
ACCAATCGCCACTTTTAACCAAATCAATCAAGTTCGATCGGAGGCGGGAGAAGCCCTATTCGCCAATCCACGCAATGCCACGGCGGGGACTTTACGCCAGCTCGACTCACGGATTGTCAGCCAACGCCGACTGGATTTCTTTGCCTATACTTTGCATATCTCTGGGCAAGATCATCTGCTTTTGAGTCAGTGGGAAGCTTTGCAGTGGTTAAAAAAAGTGGGATTTCGGGTCAATCCCAATAGTGAGTTTTGTCCGACCCTGCCAGATGTCCAGAATTTTTATACCAAGTGGGATACAGAAAGAAAAAAATTGCCATATATGACTGATGGCGTGGTGATCAAAGTGGATGATTTCGCCGTGCAGTCTCAGGTTGGGTTTACCAACAAATTTCCGCGTTGGGCGATCGCTTGGAAATATGCTGCCGAAGAAGTCCCGACAATTGTGCGGGGGATGACGGTGCAGGTGGGACGTACAGGTGCACTCACTCCTGTAGCTGAGCTAGAGCCTGTATTGCTGGCAGGTACAACTGTGTCACGGGCGACTTTACATAACGTCGATCGAATTGTGGAATTAGATCTGCATTTGGGGGATACGGTGATCGTGCGAAAAGCGGGTGAAATTATCCCCGAAGTCCTGCGCGTTTTGGTTGAACTGCGGCCTGAAGGTGCGCCGAAGTTATCGATGCCGTCAGATTGCCCCGAATGCGGTCAACCCGTAGTTAAGCCCGAAACCGAAGCCGTGACTCGTTGCGTTAACCAAACTTGTCCTGCAATCGTCAGAGGTGCGATCGTCCACTGGGTCAGCCGCGATGCGATCGATATTAATGGGATTGGCGATAAGTTGGTGCAGCAATTGGTCGATCGAAACCTAGTCAATTCAGTTGCCGATCTGTACGATTTGACCCTAGAGCAATTACTCAGCCTAGAACGCATGGGTAAAAAGTCTGCCGAAAAAATCCTCGAAGCCATCCAAGTATCTAAAGCTAAATCTTGGGCGCGGGTACTTTACGGTCTGGGCATCCGTCATGTTGGCAGCACCAATGCCCAACTGCTCACAGATAAATTCTCAACCGTAGAACAATTAGCCAGTGCCGAACAAAATTCGATCGCTTCGGTATTTGGCATCGGCACAGAAATCGCCCAAGCCGTATATCAGTGGTTCCAATCTGCTGATAATCAAGCTCTGATCGATCGACTAAAAGCCTCTGGACTACAATTTGAAGCTGCGGCGAGTTCGGCGGCTCCATTAATCAAAACAGGGCTGACTGATAAAACCTTTGTGATTACTGGGACTTTACCGACGTTGAAACGAGATCGTGCCAAGGAAATGATCCAGCAAGCGGGTGGTAAGGTAACTGACTCAATTAGCAAGAAAACTAATTACCTCGTCGTGGGAGAAGATGCTGGCTCTAAGCTCAAGAAAGCCCAAGATCTAGGTATAACTTGCTTATCAGAGGATGAACTATTAGAGCTATTGGCTGATTCGCCAGATTTACTCTCAACCTCAACAAGTTGAGCTAACTCAGATCGAAGATATGAGCATAATTGAGAATTGATATTCCTCTACTCTCCTACTCTAAAAATTTGCTCTGCCGTTAGCGTCAACTCTGGAAAAGCCCGCGAGATCACACGATCTCTAGCTCGAAACTGCTGCACCTCATACTCACCATCCACCAACTGATACACCGAAATTGTTGGCTGCTTGGGAAAACCGATATAGCGTCGCCCACCTAATCCCAAATAATCTACAATCCAATATTCAGGAATGCCCAACGCTTCGTAATCTCTCAATTTGGTGAGATAGTCGTCCTGCCAGTTTGTACTCACCACCTCAACTGCCAAACGCACCGATTCCCCCTGCGAGATCATCGATCGTTTTTTCCACATCGGTTCAGTTTCCAGTTCTATCTGATTGAGCACAATTACATCTGGAATATAACCAGATCGATCGAAATCCACTGGTTTTACAATTGCTTGACGTGGAATAAAACAAGGAATCTGTAACCGCCGAATCTCCATCCCCACTTCAAGGGCAATCAATCCACTGAACTGTTCGTGAGTTCCTGTTGGTTGCATTTCAACAACCACCCCGTCATAGAGTTCATAGCGACCATAACCATCTGGATACCAATCCAGAAAGTCATTAAGGGTCATGCCTTTAGGTACAGTTTGGAACATAAAACGATGTATCCTGTTTACCTGCAACGCCTACCATCTTATCAAGTTAGTGGGGATATACTCAAAGATATCTTGATTTGTCTGGCAAAATCTCTGGTTTCTCTGTATGACAACACGATCTAAAAGCTACTAGACTTTATCCCTCACTAAATTACCGATAATGCCCAGAAAAGACATATTTCATCAACTTGTTAAAACCGCCCTCGAAAATGAAGGGTGGACAATTACCCATGATCCGTATCATATTGATTTAGGCTTTGTCGATCTCTACATTGATTTAGGAGCAGAACGATTAATTGGCGCAATCAAAGATGGGAATAAAATCGCGATCGAGATCAAAACCTTTATTGCCCCTTCAACTATCTCCGAATTTCATACAGCGATCGGACAATTCATCAACTATCGCATTGCCCTAGAGGAAGAAGAACCAGATCGATTATTATATTTAGCAATACCATCAGATATTCACAAACGCTTCTTCAAACATCCATTCATTCAAACCGTAATTCAGCGTAACCAAATTCCATTACTCGTCTACGATTCCGAAAAACAGGAGATAGCTAAATGGATAAGATAAACTCATATCGTCAACTCATCCAAGAATCCCTAACTGAAAGAGCAAAACTACGCGCTCTCACCGATCCAGTCCAAAGTGAGCTAGTCTTCGATCGCGAAGGCGATCACTATCAACTTGTCAATATCGGCTGGAAAAACAGCAACACCCGCATCTATGGCTGTGCGATTCATGTTGATATTATCGGTGAAAAGATTTGGATACAACATGACGGTATGGAAGATGCGATCGCCGATCAATTAGTATCAAAAGGCGTGCCAAGCAAAGATATCGTCATTGCCTATCATGCCCCCTATGTCCGTCAATACACAGAATTCGCTCTAGGTTAACAAGGAAAATCAGCCTAGAAGAGACGAGCAAATAATCACAAAAAAGCGATATGTCCCAATGAAAATTAATCGAATAGAGATCAAAAACTTTAAAAAATTTGCCGACTATGCCCTTGATTTGCACCCACAATTTACCCTGCTAGTGGGTGACAACGGTACGGGTAAAACTTCTATTCTCGATGCCTTAGCGATCGCCGCAGGAGTTTGGCTCGTCAACTCCCCCGACACTACCCTCAACAATAGCCGTCGTAATATTTTACGCTCTGAAATTCATTTGGAATCTATCTCTACCGACACCATCACCCAATTTATCGAACACACACCCACCCAAATTAAGTCGATCGGCATTATCAACAATCAACCTATCCAATGGCTCAGACAAATTAAAGAGAATAGTTCTCGACCTTCCAATACAGAATCAAAAAAAGCTATAGATATTATCTCTGAATTGTTTAAACAGGTCGAAGAAGGTGTAAAAATTTGGCTCCCCATCATGGCTTACTACGGAGCAGGGCGATCGGGGCTACCTTCCAATCAACGCGCTATGATCTACACCAGTCCATCCCGCCGTTGGGATGCCTTTTATGATTGTTTTGAAGAACGGATTAGCATCGCCCGCCTACATACTTGGTTTCAAAAAGAAGCGATCGCCTCAGTCAAGCGACAGGGACAAATGCGATCGGGTTACAAGGTTGTGAAGTTCGCCATCTTGCGCTGTATTCCTAATGCTAATGATCTCTGGTTTGATGGCGATCGCGGTGAAATCGTCATTGCGATCAATGGTCAGCCCCAACCCTTTAGCAACCTGAGTGCAGGACAAAAAATGATGGTAGCCCTCATTGCCGATCTCGCCATCAAGATAGTTACTCAAAACGCTGCTTTTTTAACCGAAGACCTAGATACAGAAAGTCAAGCATTACCGCAAATCTTGCAGCAAACAGCAGGGCTAGTCCTAATTGATGAAATCGATGTGCATCTACATCCGAAATGGCAACGTCAAGTCGTTAATGACCTCAAAACAACTTTCCCCGCCATCCAATTTGTCTGTACTACCCATTCGCCAATTATTATCGGGGAAGTAGAAGCAGAATGTATTCGCAGTCTTAAGCCTCATGACACTATCACTCCATTAAGTGCTTTAGGGTTAGATGCTAATCGAGTTTTAGAGGAGGTAATGGAAGTTTCAGAACGCAACCAACAAACTGCTGATGGTCTTCACAATCTCTTTAAGCTAATTGACGCTGAAGACTTCCAAGGTGCGTATCAACAAATTGAGATGAATCCATGGATTAAGAGACTAAAACTCAATCTCGATCCTGAAATTACTCGTGCTGAGACCTTGATTAAGTTTCTAGAAGGTGAAGAATGAAAAATATTCAGAAAAAACCTGAACCAAGATCGTTAACACAACATCGGTGCAATATTCACGCAGACTATGATAACTATCCTGAGAAAAACGAGCTAAGAGACAGTCTTGTGACCGAACAACGGGGGATTTGCTGCTATTGTATGCAACGAATTAGACCCAACTCAGAAGATATGAAGATCGAGCATTGGTACAGCCAAGATTTATATCCAGATAGACAAATAGACTATAGCAATCTTCTAGGAGCTTGTCTCGGCGGTGAAGGACAAGTAGCAAAAATGCACCATTGTGATACGAAAAAAGGTAATCGCGATCTCACATATAACCCTGCGAATCCTCTACATGATGTTGAAGGCAGCCTTCATTTTTTGGGCGATGGCACTATTGAATCGATAGATGCACAGTTCGATCGAGAAATTAATACCGTTTTAAATCTAAATCAAAGTCTTTTAGTTAAGAACCGCAAAGCAGTTCTAGAATCTCTTCGCCAAGGATTGATACAGAAAAAACCCTCAAATGCAGATATTCTCAGAGAACTTAAAAAGTGGAATGGTGATAACGGCGAGGATCTTGAACCATTTTGCCAAGTTATTGTTTATTACCTTCGCAAAAAAGTTAATCGAATGCCACCAAAAACAATCAAGTAAACATTATGAATAGCACTTCTGAACAAGCCTTTGAAAATGCGATCGCACTACTAAAAGAACGCCGCTCTGCGCTAATCACCGCCGCCATTACAGGACAAATCAGCATAGAAGAAATGACAACATAATCTCAAAAACACCTTGTCTCTTACTAAATAAACAACCATGCCCAGAAAAGATATATTTCATCAACTGGTTAAAACTGCACTTGAAAATCAAGGATGGACAATCACCCACGATCCCTATCATATTGATTTAGGCTTTGTCGATCTCTACATTGATTTAGGAGCAGAACGGTTAATTGGCGCAATCAAAGACGGCAATAAAATAGCGATCGAGATCAAAACCTTTATTGCCCCTTCAACTA
>JARCMB010000459.1 GCA_030248825.1 Pseudanabaenaceae cyanobacterium MP8IB2.15
ATCCGAATGGTTGTACTGAGAGGAGTATCAGGATAAAGCCGCTCTACGGTACGACTTTCTAGCATTGGCGCACTCAAAGGTCTCTTTACTGGCCAAGTTTGGATCATGTTGAGGCTCTTCTGGTTGCCAGCATCGTCCTTAATTCTGGCGATCGATTCATTAACCGTAAAATTGCCTTCTTGGATAAATTCGATCGACACCGATCCGCGCAGGTCAAACGGCACCATGATCTTGTGCGTAATCGATCCTTCCTGAACTGTGCCAATCACATCGCCTGCAATTAGTCGATCGCCAATTCGGACTTTTGGCATGAAATACCATTTACGCTTTCGATCGAGCGCATCAACATATACCCCTCTAGGCAAGAAATAACCATGCTCCGATGCCAACACGTTCAACGGGTTTTGCAGCCCATCAAATACTGTCCCAAGTAAGCCTGGCCCTAGTTCGACTGAGAGCAAATCGCCCATGCACTCAACTAGATCACCAACTTTAACGCCTTTAATATCCTCATAAACCTGCATATCAGCGCGGTTACCCTTGATCCGAATTACTTCTGATTTCAGTTTCTGACTGCCAGTTTGGAGATAAGCAACTTCATTTTTAACGAGATAGCCTTCGGTTAACTCAATTGTGGCGATGTTACCGTTGACTCCAACGACGCGAGCAGTGCTGTTTTTATTACTCATGTTCTAGGCAAGTATTCTCAAGATATATGTTTAGAGGGACTTTTAGGGCTTTAGGCTAGGATAGCAGCAAATTAGGTGGACGATATTGATTATAATGATTCCTTGGATTTCTGGTCATTATCTATGGGCGCGATTCGATCTGTCATTATTGTTGCTACGAGTGTGGGATTAGTTCTATGTCAAGCTTGCGATCGCTCAAATAGCCCAGATCCGCTAGTAAGTATCGATGTCTCAAAAAAAGCACCCCAGCCAGAAGTTGTAATAGTTTCCGAGTTAAACAAATCCAAAGCCGAAACTCCAAGATCTCAAGCTGGATCTAAATCCGTAAAGATCGTCAGTAAGCTCTACGAAGGTAGGTCTAAAAATGGCTTCTGTCAATTTAAGATCGATTATCCCGAACTGGTCTCACTTCCAGATCGGAATACTAAAGCAGAGATTAACCAGTATATATTTAATGACTTGGTGAAAACTGATAACCCTGACTGTGCTGATAATGCCGATCTCAGTCAACTTGGTAAGGATGAGTCTTATTCGATCGATCTGAATTACAAAGTTACTTACAATCAAGGCTCTCTTTTGAGTGTAAAAGTCTCAGGATTAGGGACATCTTTACGGAATGGCACGATCGATGCCGCTCATCCATCCAAGATTTACAAGTCTTACAATTACGATCTAAAAACAGGGAAATTACTGCGCTTTCAGGATTTATTTGTAAACGATCGAGGATTTATCTCTAAGATCGACCAGTCGATCGCCCGCCAATATCCCAATATAAATCCGATATCTTGCGATAATACAAATCTCCATCCTGACATCTGTAAAGGTGATTATGAGTTCTATATTTCAGGAAATAATCTGGTTATTTTCAACATCTTCGACAACTTTGTTGCAGGTTCAGTCGAAGCAGAAATCAAGCTCTCTGAACTCAAGGATTCGATCGATCCTAACAGCTTACTCCAAGATATCGTGAAGTAGCGGCAATCGCAGATGAGAAGGGAACCGATCACTGTGATGGATTTGCTGAGTGGCTTCGACAAAATCGCTAATTGATACTGTACAGGGGATCTGCATCGTGTTCGAGTGACGTTCGATCAGGGGAAAAGCTGAACTGGCAATCGCAATGCCAATCTGATGTCCCGCTAGGAAACAATGCCCCGTAGGACGAAATTCGATCTGATACTCATAGATTCGATCGGGTTCGACAAAATCTGGCTCGGTCAGTGATTTATGATATCTTGCCCGTAGCACTCCGATCGAGATCGACATTTGCCGCCCATCGGGATAGACATCCAATAGCTTCACCACCCAATCTGTATCAGGAGCAGAAGTCGCGGCATAGAGCAAAAATTCTGCTGTCCCTAAAATACTCAGATCTGTTAATAAGACATCGCTAAAGTAAAGCAGCACATCCCATCGTTGATGCCCGACGCGCTGATCGTATTGTCCATAGGCTGTGCTGGGATTTGGGTTGCGTGGATCGTACACATAGATGTCGGGTGAACTCTCTAGATCGGGTTTCTGAGATTTTAGTTGACCATTTTCATGCAGGTAGAGAGTATGCGAATCAGTCCGATCTAACTTCCGATCTAATCCTGATAAATCTAACCAGTGATTAGCTCCCATTAAAAATATTTGAACCGTCGATCGATCGCTGATGCCATTGTCAATTCCCTTGAGCCAATAGTCAAACCAGTCGATTTGGAGTCGATCGATCTTTGGTGTCGCGGTAGATCCAAAATCAAGTTCGCCAACTTTCGATCGCCACGGCAGGTGTTGCCACGGTCCGATTACCAAATGTTGGGGCTTTTGGGTGTGAAGCTTGGCTTGAGCATAGGTTTGGAGTGAAGCAGTGATGAATAGATCTGCCCAACCCGCAATATGAAGCGCGGGTAAATCATAATTGGCAAATCGACTGACGGGATTA
>JARCMB010000090.1 GCA_030248825.1 Pseudanabaenaceae cyanobacterium MP8IB2.15
ATGTGGGGATATAAGTCCTTTGAATGTGGTGATAATTCTCGCAATCTCTGGTGGGCAGCCATACTTACCTATGGAGAGGGATGGCATAACAACCATCATGCCTATCCGCAAGTGGCGAAGTGTGGTTGGCAGTGGTGGGAAGTCGATATCACTTGGTGGTCAATTTGGCTGCTGCGATCGCTAGGTTTGGCAAAGAACGTCAACCTGCCTCCCGAACAAGCGAGAACAAAATAATTTCCAATCCCAAAAAGGAGATAAATATGGTTAATTTTAGTTCTGTCTATGGTCCAGTCAAGTCTTGGCGGTATGGGCGATCGCTCGGTATCGATCCAATTGGAGCAATTTCTACCTGTTCCTTTACCTGTGCCTATTGCCAATTAGGAGATATTCAATATCGCACCCGACAAAGGTATGAGTTTATTACCACAGAAACAATTGCCGCCGACTTGCAGCAAAGTGATTTTGCCTCGGCGGACGTGGTGACGATAAGTGGCAGTGGCGAACCAACATTGGCTCTCAATCTGGGTAATATTGCGATTGCTGTCAAGAATTTAATAGCCAAACCTCTGATCGTTCTCACCAATGGTACTTTACTAGGAGATGCCTCTGTTCGTTCAGATTTACAACTATTTGATGAAGTTTCAGTCAAACTAGATGGCGTATCGGCACAACAGATCGAGCGAATTAACCATCCCAACTTTTCATTTGACTGGCAAGAATTTTGGCAGGGTATTCTTTATTTTCGCCAGAACTATGCAGGCTTGCTATCGGTGCAAACAATGTTTCTGTCTTCTTGGACTAGGGAAGAGAAAAAGACTTATACCGATTTGATGGTGGCTCTGCGACCTAATCATATTTACCTAAATGTTCCCACCCGTCCTAAACCCATAGAACGCAGCCTACAGGGGCGAGAAAATAGTAAAAGCGATTGCCCATCCCATCAATTGCACTGCCTAGATCGAGATTGGCTAAAAAACTTTGCCCAAGAGATTGAGGATCGTACAGAAATTGCTGTAAACATCGGAGGTTGATCGTGACTCAACAATTAAACTTAAGCAAAGAAATTGGTAGTTCATTACAAGTCCCACTTCTCAACATTATGGGCTATGTCGATCGCTCCGAGGTCAACGGACCTGGTTGCCGAGCTGTAGTTTGGGTACAGGGCTGCAAGCGAGAATGCCCTGAAGGCTTTAATCCTTCCTCTTGGTCTTTATCTGCTAATCAACTTGTACCCGTAGAAGAAATTGCAGAGTGGATTTTAAGTGAACCTGCTAATCAAGGTGTAACTTTTTCAGGAGGTGAGCCATTCTTGCAAGCCCCAGCCCTAGCAGCACTGGCAAAGCAGGTTAAAACTGCTGGACTAAATGTGATGTCGTTTACAGGGTTTACATTAGCGGAATTGCAATTGGCGATCGCTCCCATCGGTGCCGCTGACCTCCTTAACTGGCTTGATATTTTAATTGACGGTCCTTTTGTGGCAAATCTTGCTATTCGTAGTCCTGATTCCCCCGTTTCGTCTCGTAATCAACGTGTACATATTTTCAATTCTGCTTTTGCCGATAAAATTGATTGGGCTAGCGATCAAACAGAAATTCATATTCTGAAAGATGGTAGTCGCATTGTTACTGGGTTTCGTGGACAAATGGATCTAGATTTACCAGAATAGAGCTTTTATCTCTTTTCTCTAAGCATTCTCCGTCGCAAGAAGAAATTTCCTCTTTGTATTACTCGATTTTAAACTTAATTATGCCCATTGCTCACTGGCAAGATAATTACAATACTGGCAACACCCGAATTGACGACCAGCACCAGCAGTTATTTGATATCGTCAATTCTCTGCATGATGCTGTAGAAATTGGAGAAGATTTCCAGATTCTCCAAAAAATTCTCGATCATCTAGCTAGTCATACCATTGCGCATTTTCAAACTGAGGAGAGCTTAATGCTTACGACTAATTATCCTGAATACGATCGCCATAAACAGATTCACGATCACCTGACAGCCAAGGTAGTCAACCTCATCCAAAAGTTTCGTAATTGCGATGCCACAGTTACGACAGATATTACTCAATTTCTGACTGAATGGTTGACTCATCATATTAAGGGTGAAGATCAGAAGATGATTCGGTTTTTCCAAAATCAGGAATATGGGCAATACGAAGCACTGCCCATCCTAAGCCCGACATACTAATTCACAAAAAATACATTTTATAAAACATCATGGTTACAATTCAATCCAAATCCGAAACAGAACTTCTCCGAGAAGGGATCAAAGCTCCAGTTAAAGAGACTCTATTAACCCCGAGATTCTATACAACAGACTACGATGCTGTTGCCAAGATGGATATTTCTTCGCAACAAGCTGAACTCGAAGCCGTAGTAGAAGAATTACGTACTGATTACAATCGCCATCACTTTAAACGCGATCACGAATTTGAGCAATCTTGGGAGCATATTGATGGCACAACCCGTGCCGCCTTTATTGATTTTCTAGAACGCTCGTGCACTTCTGAATTTTCAGGATTTTTGTTATTTAAAGAACTATCACGCCAATTAAAAGATCGCGCTCCCCTTTTGGCTGAAGCCTTTAACCTGATGGCAAGAGATGAAGCTCGCCACGCTGGTTTTTTGAATAAAGCCATGAAAGATTTTCGGTTATCGCTAGATTTAGTTGATATGACTAAAAAGAGAAGCTATACCTTTTTTAAACCAGAGTGGGTGATTTATACTGTTTACCTGTCGGAAAAAATAGGCTACTGGCGCTATATTCTGGTGCATTATCACATGCTTAATCATCCAGAACATCAAATTTATCCACTATTCCGTTACTTTGAAAGCTGGTGCCAAGACGAAAATCGCCACGGTGATTTTTTTAAAGCTCTATTGCGATCGCAGCCCCAGCTTTGGAATAACTGGCAAGCCAAATTGTGGGCGCGTTTTTTTCTATTGACTGTATTTGCGACTCATACTATAACGGTGTTTGAGCGTTCCGACTTTTATGATTCCATCGGCATAAATCCTACTCAATACAATAGAGAGGTGGTAACGAACACTAATACAACGGCGATCGGAGCGTTCCCATCAGTACTTGATACCAGTCATCCCGACTTTTTCCCTAGATTAGAGAAATGCTCCGATCAAAATTTTCAACTTATGGCTATTCAAAATAGCGATCGCCCCCAAGTTGTAAAATTCATCCAAAAACTACCTCTATTCATGGGTATCTTCTGGCAACTACTCTGTTTATATTTAATCAAGCCCATTGATGCTGAAGCTCAACGTGGGCAAGTTGACTAAATTATTTATTTTTGCATGGTGATAGTGTCGCCACTACAACATTTTTACGCGATTTGCCATTTGGGAATAATCTAGATGTCTTATATTCCAATGTGGATAATAAACTAATCATCACGCAGTGGAGGAATGGATTACAAAAATCAAAAATCTTAGTTGAGAGCTTAATGGGATTTTTTTAGTGCGCTAACGGAATTTAATTGCACCCCAAAGATCAATTCTAGGCAAGACTTTCAATAATTTAGATATCAAATGGGTTCTATAACAGGCGTACTGATGAAGTTGAGTTTTATGAAGAATTTTTTGAGGCAGTAACTTACTGGGCTAATGATATCGAGCGGATTATTCAGGATGCTTATCAGGAATCTAGTCAGTCGGGTTTGGGAGCAATGGATGCACTGCACATAATCGCCGCAGTGTCAGTTGGGGCTATAGAATTTATCACCAACGAAAAGCCTGAAAAGTCGATTCATCGCACGAATAGGATAAAAGTTATATCTCTTTATCCTATGAGCAAGTAACCCTAAGGCTCAATAATTCACTCTGAGAGTTTAAGAATGCGCTGCCAGTGTGCTTCAGAGACAGGGACAACAGAGAGTCGTGAAATGCGGATCAGGTCAAAGCCTTCAAAAT
>JARCMB010000460.1 GCA_030248825.1 Pseudanabaenaceae cyanobacterium MP8IB2.15
ATAAATTAGCATTATTGAGAATAGAGTGAATTTCGATCGCTGAGATCCCTATTGCCTCGTTGTAATTATTTCTGACCTCTTTTACGAGCGGAATGTCGGTACAAAGCAAGATGAGAAATGGATCGAAGCAATCGCCGCAAAACTTCTCTATACTCTCAGTCAATCTCCCCGATCATCCTAAATCGATCGACGATGCAAATAAGCTTTGTAATCTGGATAATTCGGAACTGGCTTGAAAAAGTAAATCGCCTTTACCGAGCAGATTCGCCGCCGCAGTTTGTTTGTTGCCTAAAATAATTGCCGAATCAGCTTCACTTGCCGTGCGAAGTGCGACTCTGCCTGGCAAATTGGAACGAATAATCGGGGTCACAACTTTAGCTTCAGGTCGCTGAGTGGCAATAATCAGATGGATACCTGCGGCGCGTGCCATTGCCCCAAGGCGTTTAATGCTCTGCTCTAGGGCATTACGGATATCTTTCTCTGTCATAAAATCTGCATATTCATCAAAAATGCACACGATCCGAGGTAACGGTTGGTTAGCTTTGGCGTTGTAGGTGGAGATATCGGCACAACGGGATTTTTCAAACTGCTGATAACGTCGATCCATCTCATTCACTAGGTTTGTCATGATCTCGATCGAATGTCGATCATCCTTAACCACAGGGGCATACAACCAAGGCATCTGCTCAAATTCAGGAAAAGTGACGCGCTTGGGATCGACCAGCACAATTTTGAGCTGTTCGGGTGAATGGCGATAGATCAGGCTGAGTAAGAGCGATCGCAAAAACTCACTCTTGCCACTACCAGTCGTACCGCCAACCAAGAAATGACAAGTGTTTGGATCGGATAAATCGGCTTCAACTAGTTGACCTTCTAGGTTTACACCGATCGCAATTTTTAGAGAAGCATGGCGTTGTGATTCCAGTCGCTGAATGTATCGATCGAAGCTGGCAATCTGTCGATCGGGGCGGGGTAGATCGACGCTGACATAACCTGCTTGAGGCGCAATTAGAGGTGGATAGGCTAAACCGAGTTGGACTCTCAAGTCATTCGACGATCGCAGAATCGCACTAACTCTAATTCCCTCGTGGGGTCTAAGTTTGACCCGAATAAATGCTGGTGCAATCGCCGCTCCTTGATAATCGACCATAATCCCAAACGATCTCAAAGTCTTTACCAGTTTCTCTCCCATTAGATCGGCTTGTGAATTTGGAGATAGTTGAGCGATCGATTGGGCTTGAGGATTCTCGATCGATCGATTCGCGGGAGTTGCAGTTACGATGGGAAGTTGAGGTTTGGCAATGGGAATCTCTGAAGATGTAGGTGCAGATTCGGATGTAAAGTAAGCCTGACATTTCCGCTTTTGGGGGCAGATGTCGCAAAACAGATCGGGCTGAGCCGTTACTGGTGGCGGATCGGGTTGCCCAACTTCCCACGCGATCCAAGCTTGCATTTGCTGTAACTTATGCGGAATTAGTTGATGTACCGTTTTTTCTAGCTCATCCCAACTAAAAGTCAACTCTTGCCAATCGGGGAGAACGCTATAAACGGCAGAATCGATCGATACACCAATCTTTTCTTTGAGCATGTAGCTGTATAACGCCACCTGAGCTAGTTGGGCTGATTTGTCCTGAGAGCTAAAAGTCTTGTATTCAACCACACAGAGACTATGATTTTGAAAATCGTAAATCAAACTATCAAATCTTCCCTGCACCAATTGCTTGTTCCCATTTGGCAATTGAAATTCATGTTTGACGCTCGGTTTTAAATCAAGCAGAGTCTTGTCGATCACTTCACTGGCAGAGCAATGATCGCGATTTTGGATTAGTAATTTCGCCCATCGCTGGATTAATCCTCTCATTCCTTGCCAAATCTGATATAAAGTCTCAGCTTTTTCGGGACTGGTTTGAATGATTTTTTGGAGATAAGGAAAGAACTCAATTTCGTAGAGCAATTGCTGCATTTGAGCCGAAATCTCATCTACTTTTTGCAGATCTGGCTCAGCTTTAAATAATGCTTGAAATCGTGGATCATGACGAATTACAAAATTAAATCGATCGGCGAGTGCATGAAATTGAGTGCCGACACTAACTGGATTCCCACGCGGTAGAAACATCATGGAGCCACCAAATTTATGTCCCAAATAAAATAATCTCGGACATTCAAACGCAACCCTAACTTTTGTCACACTGTATGATTTACTCATGGGGGATTTACTCATGCGGCATTAGAGGCTACTAAGCAAATTAACTGGGCTTCAATTGGTGATTGAGGGTTGAGGATTTGGATCTGGTGATCTTGGCAAAGTTGTTCGATCGACTGTTCGACTTGAGATCGATCTGCTTGCGAAAACTGCTTGAGGGTATTGCTAATCAATAGCTCAAGACCAATTAGCTGCTGTGTTTTGACTAAATTTAAGATAAATTCTGGGATTTGTGTATGTGACTTGATTGATGGCTTGATTGATGGCTTGATTGGCGGTGTCGGATTCGGATAAATCTCAGGATCGATCTCAGTTCCAGAATCTTCATTCGATTCAATTCCCACAATGACTTTCAGCTTTTGCAATAAGACGCATCGATCGAGAATTTCCGACTGACGAATTAAATCTTCAAGTTCGCTTAACCTTAGAGTTTTTCCACCCACGGTCAAATCGCCTTCCCGCACTTCTTTGACTAGGTTGTAATAAGTTGCCAAATCATGGATGGAATCAAGATCGGGTTTAATATGATGATGTCGATCGCCTGTAAAAATTTGGTTGTAAATTTTATTCCCTTTCGTATTCGGTCTACCAACAGTGGCAAATCGAATTAGATATAAAGGGATGCCATAAGCAATAGCTTTTTGACAAGCATTCATAATGTGATAGAAAGCCGTCATGTCTTCATGTTCTGTCCAGACTACGCCTATTCGATCGGATTTATCAGTAGATTTACAACTAAAAGAATAGCTCGTAAATTTTGGGCTTGGCAAAAAACTAGATTTAGTCTCAACCTGTAATGTCCCGATCGATGTTTGCAACATTTCCATTAACACCAGCATAGAAATTTGGTTGATTTGGGTAATGTTCGCACTAACTTTATGCAGTTCTTCAATCCAAATTAGCTTAAAGTGAGCTAGTGTATCAGTGAGTTTTTCAGGCTCAGGATGCGTTCGAGAAAAATCACCGACACCACCTGCAATCAGCCATTTTTTGTATTCTTGAAATATATTTCTACCACTAGCAAGGACATTGCGGGGATTAGCCTCTCGCATTGGAAAGTCTGCTTCTAAATATTGCTTAGTAAGTGGATAGATTGAAGAAGATGGAATTGGGATCGACTGATGGTGTAAGTGATGTAAACGAGTCATACAGATTGCTTCGGCTTGGTCTAAATCAATCGGATTTAGCTCAATTATTCGATCGATTCTGTCTCGATCTGATGGGACTATGACTCCG
>JARCMB010000461.1 GCA_030248825.1 Pseudanabaenaceae cyanobacterium MP8IB2.15
CAGACGATTCGAGATAGTGGTTCGGCTCTTCTCACAATTATTAACGACATCCTTGATTTCTCTAAAATTGAATCGGGGATGTTGAATTTAGAAGAACGGGCATTTGTACTCGAAGATGTGATGGACTCAGTATTTAGTCTTCTGCGTAAACAAGCCCTCGATAAAGATATCAGCCTTCAGTATTCGATCTCTCCCGATCTGCCTGCTGGGCTGCTGGGAGATAGCTCTCGATTGCGCCAAATTTTGATCAACTTAGTCGGAAATGCGATTAAATTTACTCAACAAGGTGGCGTTTCAATCTCAGTTAGTAGCTCTCAGCAATTAGTCGATCGAACAGTTAAATGCCGCTTACAATTTGCGATTAAAGATACAGGCATAGGAATCGATCGAGATCAGATCGATCGACTCTTTCAAGCATTCACCCAAGCTGATGCCTCGATCAGTCGTAAATATGGTGGCACTGGTTTAGGTTTAGCAATTTGCAAACGGTTGACTGAGCTAATGGGCGGCACAATCTGGGTTGAGAGTCGTGGTTATATTGGCGGTAGTCCTCCTTTAGATTGGGAGGTGATCTCTGAAGGTTTAGATCGAGGTTCGATATTTTACTTCACTCTGATCGCGGCAGTAGCCTCAATTAGTAAGGAAGCTCCAACTAATGTCGATCGAGATCCTCAAGTAGAAGAGACGGTTACACCACCAGAACTCACAGAAGTATCCCCATTAAGAATTCTGTTAGCCGAAGATGACTTTGTCAATCAAAAACTCGCGCTCTTTTTTCTCAAAAAGCTGGGCTATGCTGCTGATGTTGCCAACAATGGCAGAGAAGTATTGGATCTCTTAAGACTTAAGCCTTACGATCTGATTTTAATGGATATGCAAATGCCCGAAATGGATGGGATCGCAGCTACTAAGATTATTCGTGAAGAAATAGAGTCACAGCCTTGGATTGTAGCGGTGACAGCAAATGCTTTGTCTGATGATCGCCAAGCTTGCCTCGCAGCAGGGATGAATGATTTCCTGACCAAGCCGATCCAAATTGAAGATATCGATCGAGTTCTATCTGAATACAGCAATCGATTAATATCTTCGATCGATTTACGCTAATTCAGCAACCTTGTCAGCGATCGACTGAGCGATCGAACGTAAAGCCACCGCCGATGCCGATTCGGGATGTCCTAAAACGATCGGAATCCCTCGATCGCCACCTTCACGCAAACTAATTTCCAATGGCACACAACCCAGCAAAGGCAAATCTAGTTCTTTCGCAGTTTTTGCACCGCCGCCTGAGCCAAAAATATCGTATTGCTTATCAGGCATATCGGGTGGGATGAAGTAGCTCATATTTTCGACAATCCCCAGAACAGGCACACCCATCTGTTGAAACATGCGTAAACCTTTACGCGCATCTAGCAGAGAGACAGTTTGTGGTGTTGTGACGATAATCGCGCCAACTAGAGGCACAGATTGGGTGAGCGTAAGTTGGGCATCACCTGTACCAGGAGGCATATCGACGATCAGGTAATCCAATTCACCCCAATTGGCTTGGTATAAAAATTGCCTGATCGCGCTATTTAGCATCGGCCCCCGCCAAGTTACAGGCTGATCTTTGTCGATCAAAAAAGCCATCGAAATCATCTTCACACCGTGATTAAACGCAGGTTCGACAATATCTAGACCATTGGCATTTCTGGTCACCTTGATGTCTCGAAAAGCATCCATGCCCAGCATCACAGGTACATTTGGTCCATAAATATCTGCATCCAAAATGCCGACCTTCGCGCCTGCTTCTGCCAAAGCCACGGCAACATTTACCGCCACCGAGGTTTTACCCACGCCACCCTTGCCACTAGAGATCGCAATGATGTGTTTTACGCCTTCGATCGATACGGTCGAAGCCCCTGACGGTTTAGGTGGAACAGGTGCAGCAGTTTCACTCACTTTTACCCAAACATCAGTTACGCCTGGCAAAGTCTTGATTGTCGCCTTGCATCGATCGATCAGTGTTTGTCTTGCCGCAGGTTCAGCATCTGTGAGCAATGTGAAACTGACTACACCAGATGGTTTAATCGTGACATCTCGAATCAGATCTAACTCAACTAAACTCTTACCGAGCTTCGGATCTGAGATCGGGACAAGGACTTTGATTACAGCGTTGAGATCGGGTAAGTCTGGCATGGAATTATTAGCGGTGTGGTTTGCGATGTTTAAGCGGATAGCCATCGATTATTATCGAGCAATATGTAGTTCAGTTATCTAGCAAATTTGGTAACTTTGGGCTTATTGTTAAGTCTAGGAGTTTCGATCGATCACCATGTGATAAAACCAATAAAGAAGGTAACTAAGATTAATTTTAGGGGAAACCACGCATGAATTCTGAAGTTAGAGTAATTCAACCATTAGGAAGGCTAGATGTTACCAGCGCTACCAAGTTTAGACGAGAAATCACCGAGGTTGCGGCGACTAAACCCAAATATTTGCTGATCGATCTTACTGATGTCAGCTTTATGGATAGTTCTGGCTTAGGGGCTTTGGTATCAGCCCTCAAGTCGATTCGCACGGTTGATGGTGATATGTCAATTTGCTCCCTGAGTGAACAAGTACAGATGTTATTTGAATTGACCAGTATGAGCAAGATCTTCAAGATCTATAACGATCGAGAGGATTTTAATGCCTCAATCACATCATAAATTAATCATAGGTGTCAATGGGGGAGCAAGAGCAGATCGTCTTTGGCACTGATGGTTGGCGTGGCACGATCGCTGATGATTTTACGTTTGCCAATGTCAGAAAGGTGACACGGGCGATCGACAAATATCTCAGTCAAACCTACGATCGAAATCGACCAGTTCTGATTGGATATGACACGCGGTTTCTTGCCGATCAATTTGCCCAAGCAGCGGCGGATGTGCTGGCAAGTCTGGGTTGGACTGTGCAGATCGCGAATCATGATTGCCCAACGCCAGTGATTGCCCATGCTGCCAAACGCCTAAATACGGCTGGGGCGCTGATGTTTACGGCTAGTCATAATCCTGCTGCTTACTGTGGAATTAAGTATATTCCTGACTATGCTGCCCCCGCACCACCTGAGATTACGGATTCGATCGAAGCTTATATTGCAGACGATCTTGTGCCAGATCTAGATCCTGTAACAGATCGAAGTCGCCGAAACATTACCTTTTTCGATCCCAAGCCAGATTATTTAAACTCGATTTACAAGTTGATCGATCTCGATCGAATTAGGGCTGCCAAACTCAAGGTTAAATTCGACGCGCTGTACTCCACTTCCAGAGGCTATGTCGATCTGGCTTTGCAGCACTGCGGCTGTGACACAGAATCCCTCCATGATTATCGTGATGTCATGTTTGGTGGTGGGATGCCCGATCCGAAAGGCGATCGACTTAAGCATTTAGTTGCAGCCGTTACAGTCGATCGGGCTGATTTGGGATTAGCCACTGATGGCGATGGCGATCGAGTTGGCATTGTTGATGAACTGGGCAATATCCTCACACCCAATACTGTGCTGATGATTCTGGTCAGGCATCTGGTGAAAAATAAAGGTAAAACGGGGTCGATCGTCCGCACTGTGGCAACGACGCACTTGTTAGATCGGCTTGCCTTGGAGTACGGGCTGGAAATCTATGAAACACCAGTTGGTTTTAAATACATTGGTGCGATCATGCGGCAGACAAATGTGCTGATTGGTGGCGAAGAATCAGGTGGACTCAGCGTTGCAGGACATATTCCCGAAAAAGACGGCATCCTCGCTGGGCTATTGGTGGCAGAAGCGATCGCCTATGAACAGAAACCACTTTCCCAGATTGCGCATGAATCGATCGACGAAGCAGGTGGGCCGACTTTCAATCACCGCCTCGATCTGAATTTGACTAATGCTCAAAAAGCCGCGCTCATTCACGCTTTTAGTCATACTCCTCCAGCGTCGATCGGCTCTCTGTTAGTCGAAAAAGTCGGTCGTAAAGATGGGATTAAGCTTTATCTCGAAGGTGGATCTTGGGTATTGCTGCGTCCGTCTGGCACGGAACCACTGATGCGTGTATACATGGAAACAGCGTCGATCGAACAACAGATGTCGATCGAGCGATATATGCAAGCTCAAATCGATGCGATCATTTTCACATCTGGATCGAGCTGAACTAGTTCTTGGGCTTGATTTGCAGGAATACTGTAAAGATTGAGAGCAGCGTGTCACAATATTCTAATCATGTCTCAACTAGGAGATACACTAATGACCTCCCTATAACAACTCAAAGGTTATCTCGACTACCTGCTCCAAAATCAGCAGACGTTTCTGATGATTGAAGCTAAAAATGAAGACCTCGAACGTGGTTTTGTCCAGCTTGCGATCGAACTGATTGCACTCGATCAATGGCTAGATTCTGACCAAGCAATTTTGCAAGGTGCGATCTCGACTGGAAATATCTGGCAGTTTGGACAGTTCGATCGTAACTCTCGTCAAGTCACTCAAGACCTCGATCTCTACCGTGTTCCTGCTGACTTGGACGATCTTTTACGAATTTTAGTCAGAATTCTTGAACACATTCTTGAGCCTTAAGTACGGTAAGCCGATCTAGTAACATGCTAACCTCGCACCCAAATTTGCAGTATATTAGCACTCGGTATAGGTAGAGTGCTAAATCGGAAATCCGAATAGGCCTGCCATATTTATCAGCACGATAAACAGGGAGATTTTTAACCGTGGCATCATTAACACTGCAAGGTAGCAAACTGCAACCTCTCGGCGATCGAGTTTTAGTCAAAATCGTCGAAAAAGAAGAAAAAACCGCAGGTGGCATTTTTTTACCTGACACCGCAAAGGAAAAGTCTCAGGTCGGCGAAATCGCTGCGGTCGGACCAGGTGCTCGTAACGACAAAGGCGATCGAGTCAAGTCCGAAGTCACTGTAGGCGACAAGGTAATGTACTCCAAGTATGCTGGCACCGAAATCAAGATTGACGGCACAGAATACTTGCTACTTACCGAAAAAGACATTCTCGCGATCGTGGCATAAGTAGCCATTCCTAGATCTGGCATAAAAACCTTAACTCCTAATAACTAACTAAAAATCATGGCAAAGATAGTTGTATTTGACGAAGAATCCAGACGGGCTCTAGAGCGTGGTGTTAATGCTCTGGCTGATGCCGTGCGCGTTACCCTCGGTCCCAAGGGTCGGAATGTCGTACTTGAGAAAAAGTATGGCGCACCCCAAATCGTGAATGACGGTGTGACGATCGCCAAAGAAATCGAACTCGAAGATCCACTTGAAAACACAGGCGCTCAACTGATCCGTGAAGTTGCCTCTCGTACCAATGATGTCGCAGGCGATGGTACAACCAGTGCTACCGTTCTGGCTCAAGCTCTAATCCGCGAAGGTTTACGTAACGTTGCCGCAGGTGCTAACCCAATCAGCTTGCGTCGTGGAATCGAAAAGACCGTAATCAACCTGGTCGAAAAGATCGCTTCCTACGCTAAGCCTGTAACTGGCGATGCGATCGCTCAAGTTGCGACAATCTCGGCAGGTAACGATGACGAAGTTGGGGCGATGGTTGCCAACGCGATGGATAAAGTTGGTAAAGATGGCGTGATCACAGTCGAAGAATCGAAATCACTCACGACCGAACTCGAAGTTGTAGAAGGGATGCAGTTCGATCGAGGCTACATTTCGCCTTACTTTGTCACAGACACCGAGCGCATGATCGCAGAATTTGAGAATGCCAAAATCCTGATCACCGACAAGAAAATCACGATCATCCAAGACTTGATTCCAATTCTGGAGAAAGCCGCTCGATCGGGTTCTCCTCTAGTACTGATCGCTGAAGATGTCGAAGGCGAAGCCCTAGCAACTCTGGTGGTCAACAAGCTCAGAGGTTCACTCAACATTGCCGCAATCAAAGCACCTGGATTTGGCGATCGACGTAAAGCGATGTTGCAAGACGTAGCCGTTCTGACTGGCGGGCAAGTGATCTCCGAAGACATTGGCTTGAACCTAGAAGCAGCAACGCTCGAACAACTTGGGACTGCGCGTAAAATCACAATCACCAAAGACAAAATCACGATCATTGCTGGTAACGAAACCAAGTCTGATGTCGAGAAGCGTGTGGCTCAAATCCGCAAGGAACTCGATGCCACTGATTCTGAATATGACAAAGAAAAGTTACAAGAACGTCTGGCAAAACTGTCTGGCGGCGTAGCTGTGATCAAAGTCGGTGCTGCAACTGAAACCGAACTCAAGGATCGCAAACTGCGGATCGAAGATGCGCTCAATGCTACCCGCGCTGCTGTGGAAGAAGGAATCGTGCCTGGTGGTGGTGCGACCATGATCCACTTGATCAAGCACATCGCTGAGTTTCGTTCCAGCCTAGATAGCGAAGAAGCAATCGGTGCGGACATTGTGGCTAAAGCGCTCGAAGCTCCTCTGCGTCAGATCGGTGACAATGCTGGTCTAGAAGGCACTGTGATCGTCGAAAAGGTGAAGGAACTCAGCTTCAATATGGGCTTTGATGCACTCAAGTCTGAATATGTCGATATGATTGCCAGTGGCATTATCGACCCCGCTAAGGTCACACGTTCTGCCTTACAGAATGCCGCATCAGTTGCGGGTATGGTTCTGACCACCGAAGCTCTTGTAGTCGAAAAGCCTGAGAAAAAATCCGCCGCACCTGATATGGGTGGCATGGGCGGTATGGGTGGCATGGGTGGTATGGGCGGCATGGGCGGCATGATGTAGCCTGTCCCCAACTAAATACTTAAAGCAGGGGCAGCTTCACGGTTGCCCCTGCTTTTTTATATCCTCTAAATATTTTTTATACCCGACTGCTTCCAATTGGCTTTGCTTGGCTAAAACTGACTCAGATAGGGATTTGCGGTATTCTTGGACTTTTATCATTAACTGTGGATCGTGGGTCGCCAAGATCTGAATTGCCAGCAAGCCAGCATTCTCAGCATTCCCGATCGCTACGGTGGCAACAGGAATCCCTCTGGGCATCTGCACGATCGAATAGAGCGAGTCCACGCCATTAAGCTGCTTTGTTGACACAGGTACGCCGATCACTGGTAATGGAGAGAGCGCCGCCACCATCCCAGGTAAATGCGCCGCTCCACCTGCCCCTGCAATAATTACCCGAATACCCCGTTCATGAGCGTGTTTGGCAAACTCCACCATCCGTTCTGGGGTGCGATGCGCTGAAATAATTGCCACTTCACAACTAACGCCAAATTGTTCGCAAATTTCGATCGCGGCTTGCATTGTCGGTAAATCGGAATCGCTTCCCATGATGATGCTGACTTGCATAAGATGTAGTTAATAGTTTTCTCAAGATTCGATCGAGCGGTAAGTTCTCCCTTTCCATGCGCCACCTTTGCCGCGCCAGTGGCGGAAAGCAGAGTCTAGTGTCATTAGAGTATAGAGGAATGCGATCGAAGGCAATAAAAATGCCATCCAGAACGGACAGGCGTAGAACCGCAATGTCGGTAAGTAGGCGATCGACATTAATATCCATGCCACTAAACCAGCGATACCAATAGGATA
>JARCMB010000462.1 GCA_030248825.1 Pseudanabaenaceae cyanobacterium MP8IB2.15
CTTAAAAAGGGGGGGACAAGAATGCCCTCAAAGTCCCCCTTCTTAAGGGGGATTTAGGGGGATCTCCGGGGCATAAATATCTTAAGTCAACCGTATTGGGCTATATGTAAACGATTGTCAAGTATCCAACTGCCAAGAAAGCAGGGTCGAACGACTCAAATCACCGGCATTCTGTAACATTTCGTTCTCATCGACCAAAACTGGGGTTGAAGGAGTGCATTTGAATTGTTATGCCACGATCTCTTAGGCTCTGCTTTCTAGTCAATGAAAGTTATTTGGGAAGACTTGAATTTGATTCGATCGAAATCTTGCCGAGATCTAAATTCAAGAGTCAATAGACGGTTTCGTTTGCACTTTACGGCTGCAATAAAATTTCGGCATCCGCAGGCATTCCCGGTTTAGCAAAACCACCAGGTTTGTCAATACTGAGTTTGACTCCAAACACTTGTTCCACTCGGTCTCGTTGAAAATAGATATTTTCTGGCGTAAATGAGGCTTTGGCATCAATTGCCGCTACCCTTGCCTTGAGCGGGTTTTGATGGCGTGGGTCATTGTCGAGGTAGACTCTAGCGGGTTGCCCCACCCGAATTTGAGCAATCTGTCCGCCTGGAATAAATCCCCGCATATACACCTGGTTCAGGTCTACAATTCTCAGCAACGGGCGGCTGGGAAGCACGACAGTACCGGGTTCTACACTACGGGTTGTCACCACACCATTGATGGGGCTGTTAACGGTCAAATGATTCAATCGGCTCTGGATCAGTTGTCGGTTAGCCTGCGCTGTTTTGACATCGGCCTGTGTCCCTAAAAGCGCAACTCTAGCCTGGTCGCGCTGGGCCTGCAAGCCACTGATCTTGGTTTCCTGGCGGCCAGGATTGAGCGTTGTGGTGTGCGCCTGGGTTAATTTCCCTTGGGCAACCTTTATCGCGCGACGGGCTGCAACGACGGCAGCATCGCGACTGGCAACCGCTGCCTGGGCCGTCTTGAATGCGGTTTGGGCCAGATCGGCCCGTTGTTGAGTTTCAGCACCGAGACTGGCTAGACGCGCAAAGCGATCGCGATCGACCTTTGTCTGTGACCGTAATGCTTCCGCTTCTTTCACCCGCGCTTCCTCCTGGCTAAGGATAGCCTGAGCTGTAGCGACCAACCCTTCTGCCTCTGCGACTTTACCTACTGTATCGCCTTGCGATTGTTGGAAGTTCAGCCGTGCATCCGCAATCTGACTTTCCAACACCGATATTTGTAGACGAGCCACCGCTTCCCGTTGTTTTGCGGCTTCCACCTGAGATGTAGCAGCGGCTAACTCAGACTGGATTTCTTTCTGATCGAGGCGCACCAAAAGTTGTCCTTTAGTTACCGTTGCCCCTTCGCGCACCGTTACTGCTTCGACTCGCCCAGCCCCTTGGGTACTTACATTGGTTTCATACCCTTCGATGCGTCCACTCAAGGCAATCCCCGCACTGGGTTGAGGCCGCAGCCACCAGTATGCCCCTCCCCCAATAGCCGCGATCGCCACAGTTCCGGCGAGCAGCCAGATCCAGCGACGAGCAGGTTTTGGCGCAGGCGGTAAAGGCGCATCTGATGTTTGGGATGGGTTGGTGTTAGGTTTTGCCGCAGGCGGTAAAGGCGCATCTGATGTTTGGGATGGGTTGGTGTTAGCTTTTGGCGCAGGCGGTAAAGGCGCATCTGATGTTTGGGATGGGTTGGTGTTAGCTTTTGCCGCAGGCGGTAAAAGCGCATCTGATGTTTGGGATGGGTTGGTGTCAGGAGAATTAGCTAATTGAGTCATAATAAATCACCCTTACATTTCGATCAGAAATAAATCACAGAATTGAAATTACACCAGAATTTAAAACGGATTATGCAGTGGATTATTGAGTCTTAACTCAACTGTTTGCGGTATCGATGGGCACTCACTAACAGAGTCAAAGTGGCAAATCCAATCATGGCGATCGCGTGTAACCACCACACTTCCAGTCCAGTCCCCTTGAGTAAAATACCGCGCAGAATCACGAGGTAATGATAGAGCGGATTAATTTGGGCAATCCACCGAAACAGTAGCGGCATACTACTCACTGAGGTCACAGCGCCACCTAATAAAATGATGGGGATGGTGATGAAAATCCCCACCAGAATCGTTTGCAACTTATTTTTCGAGAATGCCGAGATAGCTAACCCAAGGGCTACGCCAATTTGAATGTAGAGGATTGAGAAAATTAATAACAACAGCAAATTACCCCGAAAAGGCAGTTGAAATACGCCATAGGCAACCACCAAGCACATCAACAAAGTGACCGTGAGCAACCCCGAAATGGGCACAATTTTGGAAATGAGAATGGCTGTCGATGCCACTGGTGTCATCAACAGTTGCTCTAAAGTGCCCTGATCTTTTTCGCGCACCGCTTCTACGGCAGCCGCCAGGATGGCACTGAGGGTAATGATCGTCCCAATCACTCCGGGGACAAAGAACCAGCTATCCAGCGTCCCAGGATTGTAACGGAACGTGATTTGTGACTGGATCGGAATTTCTAGCCCTGTGGATATCGGTTGATTTTGCAGGAGCAGATCGAGGTTGAATTGCGTGATGATTTGAGCAATATAGCCCTTTGCCAGTCCCGAACTGTAGGCATTAATGCCATCAATTTCCACAGCGATTTCGGATGTGCCAGTTTGCATGAGATCCTGGCTGAAGGTAGAAGGAATGATTAATCCAGCATCCACCTTTCCTCGTTTGACTTGGTTCGTTAAGTCCTGTTGTTTATATGTATAGCCATCGACGAGAAACACCTGATTGGCTGTGAAGGCATCGATTAGCTCGCGGCTGATGGCAACTTGATTTTGATCGAGAATGCCCAGCCGCAGATGGCTAACGTTGGAATTCAGCACATAGCCGAAAATCACCATAGAAATAACCGGTGAAATCGTCAGAAAAATCACCAGTTGGCGGTTCCGCAACAGTTCGGTGGTTTCCTTGATTAAGAGGGCAAAAAGGCGACGATTTAGCATAAATTAACTCGATAGTTGCATTCGTCGCATTCCCCACCAGGCAAGCCCAAACTCGGCAATTCCTAGCACCAGCATGGCGACGATTAGATGCCAGGTACCAAACCAGCCTGATCCCCGGACAAACACATCGCGACAGAGTTCGATGTAGTAGCGAACGGGCACAAAGTAGGAAAAAATGGAAAACGGAAAGGGGACGCTGCTGAGGGGAAACAGAAAGCCTGCTAACAGAAATGCTGTTAACACTTTAATTGTGCCGATCGCCTGTACGGCCGCACTTTGAGTCGTGGTAAAAATGCCAATAATTAACCCCAACTGCACCCCAGCTAACATAAAAACGGGTGTGCCAACAAACAGAGGTGAGGGATCACCGACAAAACCCACCCCAAAGAACAGCCAACCGACGATAAATAGAATCAGAGCTTCTCCTAGACCCACCGCAATATAGGCGAGGGACTTACCTACTAGGAGTTCAAAGGCGCTCAAGCTGGAGGCATAGAGTTGCAAAATAGTGCCTTGTTCTTTTTCCCGGACGAGGGCGATCGCAATCAACAGCGGCGGGAAAATTGCCAGAATCACCCCATAACTTCCCGGCACGATAAACAGCGATTCCTGTCGTCCCGGATTGAACCACAGGCGCACCTGAGCCACGACTCCCAGGGTCTCGGAGGGTTTGCCCAAGCGCTCTTGCAGCACCGACAGCGTGGTGCCGTCTATGGCCAGCTTGATCACGCGAGCATTGATCACGTCGCTGCCATCAATCACTACCTGCACATTTCCCGTTTTGCCTGCATCGACATCGGCAGAAAAACCAGGGGGAATGGTAACTTGCACCTGAGCTTGATCGCGATCGAGGGCATCGGGAAAGCGTTCTCCTTGCCACTGTGCTGGCACAAACAGATTGGTGGCATAGAGCCGTTCAATGTAGCTGCGACTGAGACTGGTTTGATCGAGATCGCGCACCACCAGCGAAAGATTTTTTGCCTCCAGGCGAATCGCCAAGCCGATAATCAGCAACGCAATCACGGGCAAAATAAATGCGAGAGCTAATCCTAGTCGATCGCGCTGAAATTGTTCTAGCTCTTTGAAAAACTGGTTGCGAATGCGGCGGATGATCATGGGGGTGCGCCTCCGGCTCGTTGGACTTCGCCAATAAAGGCATCTTCTAAGGAAAAGGGCAGTGATTGGGTGTCGAGTAGCGGCAAATTCGCGGATTGCAGCAGAGATTCCACTTGGGGCAGTTCCTGGTTGGAATGGTCTAAAACAATGTGGAGGCGATCGCCAAAAATCGACACTCGCCAAGGTTCCCAGTGTTGTCGCAGGCGATCGTAACTGGCTTGCAATTGGGCTACGCGCAATTCAAACAACTGCCCCGGTTGCGCCGCTTTGATCTCGCTGGCTGAACCCTCTGCCACCTTGCGACCTGCCACCATAAAGCACATCCGGTTACACTGTTCGGCTTCGTTCATGTAGTGGGTGGTCACCAGAATTGCCGTGCCATTCCGGGCAAAGTCGTTGATTAATTGCCAAAACTGCTGTCGGGCGAGGACATCAACGCCAGAGGTTGGTTCATCCAGAAATAAAATCTCTGGCTCGTGCATCACCGAAGCCCCAAACGCCACCCGCTGCTTCCATCCCCCCGGTAGCTGTCGCGTCAGCAGATGTTCTTGTCCTTCTAACCCACAAATCGCCAGCACCCAGCGAATCTTTTCCCGTTGCTGACGGGGTGGAATGCCGTAAACCCCACTGTAAAATTGCAAATTTTCTAAAATCGTCAGGTCGTCATAGAGGGTAAACTTTTGGCTCATATAGCCCATGCGCTGACGCAGAGCAGGACTCCGCAGATCGCCCGTTTCCCCTGCGATCGCCATCGTCCCAGAACTGATCGGCAACAGTCCACACAGCATCTTAATGGTGGTGGTTTTTCCGGCTCCGTTCGCTCCTAGTAGTCCGTAGACTTCGCCGTAATGGATGTCTAGGTTCAGATCGACGACGGCATGAAAGTTACCGAAGTGGCGATTGAGGTCGCGGGCGGCAATGGCGATGGTAGATGCTGGGGTGATGGCGGACTCTGGGGGGGAGCGGGGGAAAGGAAGGGATTGGGGCACGCTGCCTTGGCGACGCAGCAGGGTAGTGAAAACGTTCTCCAAGGTGGCGACTTCGGGTTGAATGCGATCGCAGTCCAAATCAGCCTGTGCCAAACGATCGCGCACCTGTTTTTTACCGAGTTGGGCATCTGGGGTGAGGACTTCAATGCGATCGCCCAAGGTCGAGACATCAGCCAGTTCTCCGGTCTGCACCAGGGTTAGTAAGGCTTGTTCTGTTTTGAATAACGCAGACGTGCGGATTACTAAGCGTTGTAGTCCCAAATCGGCTTTCAGTTGGGCGGGGGTGCCAATCTGCTGAATCTGCCCGTCATACATCAATGCTACGCGATCGCACCGTTCCGCTTCATCAAGATCGGGAGTTGCCACAACAATGGTGATGTCCTGGGCAGTTAAGCTGGCCAAAATGTCCCAGAACTCTCGGCGGGCAATGGTATCAACACCCGTAGTTGGCTCGTCTAGCAACAGCACGCGGGGTTCTGAAATCAGCGCACAACACAGGGCTAACTTCTGCCTCATACCACCGGAAAGTCTTCCTGCGAGGCGATCGCGAAATCGATCCAATTGCATCAGCGTCAGATACTTGGTGCGTCGGGCTTCGATCTGATCTTCAGGGACAAGCCGCAGTCCAGCGCTGTAGTTTATATTTTCCTCAACGCTGAGGTCAGGATAAAGCGAAAATTGCTGAGTCAAATACCCGATGTAGTTGCGGGCATCTCTGGCAGGTAATCCCAGAATTAGGGCATTGCCGGCTGTGGCTTCCATCACCCCACCCAAAATATTGAATGCCGTAGTTTTGCCCGCGCCATCGGGCCCAATTAGCCCAAACAATTCTCCCTGCTGCACCTCCAGATCGATACCCCGAAGTGCGCTTGTGGTGCCATAGTGTTTGTACAATTTGCGGATGGCGATCGTGGCAATCTCTTGAACAGGGGTCGATAAGGTGCGATCGGCTTTTTCTGGGAAACTGGCATGGGCAAGGATCTGAGGCATAGCGCACCCTTCACTTATAGATAAGTTTTTGCTTTGCAACACCGAATGACGTAAACCGCCAACTTGAAGACTAGGATAAAAATCTGAGGATATTGTGAAGAACGGCGATCGCCCGTTAGTTTTTTGACCGCATCTTTGAATGTTAATTTAACTGGCTCACTCAAGATAATTTCTAGCATCCCAATTACAAAAGTCACAACCGCTCATGTCAGATTTTTGGTTTCCTACTTTTCTAAAATAACTGGGGTTATATTTAATCGCAAGCCCCTTATTGGATGATACAGCAGATTCCATATTGATGAAGTACATCGTCAGAGATATCTCTGTAGGGAAACGGCACTGCCGTGTCCTCTATCTCTGCTAGTACCTACTTACCTGGAATCTGCTGTAAATCTTCTTATCTGTAAGTTTTATCACGTAATCAATCAATCAATTAATACAATTAATACATGAAATCACCCAACAGCCTGTTAGCATAATTGCAGAAGCAGTAAACAATATCTGAAAATCTTCTCTAGCCATCCAAAGGCAGAGAATGCTTTCAATGAACTGCGAGATGCTGAATTCGCAATCAATCAGGTATTGATCATTGCAAAAAATGCCGATCGCCTGAATCATAGCAAGCGGACTGCTGAGACACAATTCCTCTCAACTTGATGTCAAAGATAGTACCAGTATACTGTTTGACGCTTGGTCTCGGTTATTCCATGTAATCCCCTGAAAAACAGGAGAAATTAGACTATTTTTAAAGTCCACTTCTTAAGGAGGATACGAGGGGATTGGGACTCAGTTATAAACGAGAGATACAAAGATTTTTAGGCTTGAATTGGCATTGATGGTAAGACACGAGTTAAAGAACTAACCGTATTTGCATCTCAAAAATTCGATCTGATTGTTTATCCCTATTGGCTGGCACATCCTGGGATTTGATATAGCACACATTTAATCATCGTTTCATACTATTCAAGGATACAAAATCATGATGTCAGACAAGCACGAAATAGTTGATGTTTTCCCAACCCATGTTGAAGCAGAAAAAGCGGTGCTGGTGCTGCAAAAAGCAGGCTTCGATATGGACAAAATTTCGATCGTTGGTAGAGACTATCAAACTACAGATCATGTACGCGGATTTCTAAGTTGGAAAGATACCGCAAAAGCCGGAGCGGGCGAAGGAGCCTACTGGGGCAGTTTTATGGGCGGACTGTTTGGCATTCTCACCGGTGCCGGATTACTATTTATTCCTGGAATGGGTCAGGTGATTGTCGCTGGGCCCATTGTGGGAGTGCTGGCTGGTTGGCTGGAAGGGATGATTGTTGGGGGTGCTGGTGCTGCTGTTGTTGGGGGACTGGCGGGTGCTCTCGTCGGATTGGGAATTCCCAAGGAGCAAGCCCTGAAGTACGAGACAGAAGTCAAAGCAGGGAAGTTTATGGTGATTGCTTCAGGTACGGATCTGGAATTCAATCGATCGCAGCAAATTCTGCAAAATGCCAATCATGATGAATTAATTGCTGTTTAAATCGATCGCAATTGCATGATTTTTTGTACAGAATTTGAGTGCAGCCAAGGGATAAACCTTCTAAAACAGGGTTCATTTGTTGCATCAATGGTTCAGTTTTGATTCGCGAACAGCTTGCCATCTACGAGAGCGATCGCCCTTTTTGTCACACCGAAATTAGATGCGAAGCCGAAAAGTTTCATGAAGGCGACTGAGGCAAGTCGATCGACAACAACTAATCTTACCAGGCCAAGCAGGACTGGCACTAAAACACTTAGAAGTGCGATCGATACAGATCGCCCAAATTGGAGAACACTATGATTTAAACTCAAACTCAAACTAAACCGATTTCGATTGATGATTTGTGGGAATCAGCACCGAAGAGCGATCGCCCCTTCAATCCTGAATCATTAATCAATCTTCCCAATCTAGCCCGCCGCTATTTGGAGAATGCGATCGCCCCCGGCACACCCCTCGCATCCGCCGTTCGATTGTGGATGCACGGCGAAATCAAACTCGATCAAAAATGGCACCCCTTCAAGGGAGAAGAAGTTATCTACGGTCATCGGGGGATGATCTGGCGGGCGACGACTTGGGCGAAGGGATTGCCGATTTGGGGAGGCGATCGCATCGTGGATGGTGTCGGCGAGTCGCAGTGGAAAATCCTGGGGCTGTTTCCAGTGGTGGAGGCATCTGGTGCTGATATCACCCGCTAAGAAGTTAGGACTTACGCATTGACAAAAAACATTATCTATGTATTCTCGACCATAGCATCACTCTGAAGGTTTGCAAAAATATGCTCACGTATAACTAAG
>JARCMB010000463.1 GCA_030248825.1 Pseudanabaenaceae cyanobacterium MP8IB2.15
ACGTCACCGCAGGTACCTTTGAAGAAATGATGAAACGGGCTGAGTATGCTAAAGAGCTGAAAATGCCAATCATCATGCATGACTACCTCACTGCTGGCTTTACCGCTAACACCACTTTGGCTCACTGGTGCCGCGATAACGGAATGCTGTTGCACATTCACCGCGCTATGCACGCCGTAATCGATCGTCAGAAAAATCACGGTATCCACTTCCGTGTTTTGGCTAAAGCTCTGCGGATGTCTGGTGGCGACCACATTCACACTGGAACCGTTGTTGGTAAGTTGGAAGGAGATCGCGCTTCGACCCTAGGTTTTGTTGACCTATTGCGCGAAGACTACATCGAACAAGACAAGTCACGCGGCATCTACTTCACTCAAGACTGGGCTTCGATGCCTGGCGTGTTTGCAGTTGCTTCTGGTGGTATCCACGTATGGCACATGCCCGCACTTGTAGAAATCTTCGGTGATGACTCTGTACTGCAATTTGGTGGTGGTACTTTGGGACATCCTTGGGGTAATGCTCCTGGTGCTACTGCTAACCGCGTGGCTCTAGAAGCTTGTGTTCAAGCTCGTAATGAAGGTCGCAACCTTGGTCGTGAAGGCGCAGACATCATCCGTGAAGCTGCTAGATGGTGTCCTGAATTGGCGATTGCTTGCGAAACCTGGAAGGAAATCAAGTTTGAGTTTGCCACGGTAGATACACTCTAAGCAACGCGAATCATAAAGAATGAAGTCGAAATATTTAAGTTAATTATCTAAACTTCATTCTTCGATCTTTAGTTTCTTAAAACATGGATCTAAAGCACCTTGCCAAAGCCACAACCAAGACTCTCTCTAGCTATCTGACTTACGAAGCAATGCGGATCGTGGTGGCTCAACTGCGGGAGACAAATCCGCCTCAAGCAATCTGGCTGAGTGGATTTTCTTCGACAGGGAAAGTTCAAGATGGAGAAGCCTATATTCAGGAGCTACTGCTTGTAGATCAGGGCATGGCTTTTCGGATCATGACAGTGCGCCAACACATTGCCGATGAAGTACTGGATTTCTTGCCAGAGATGACTCGAACAGGGATTCAGGAATCCAATATGAAACTGCGATGCCAGCATCTCGAACGTATTGTGCATTTTCAGGTTGAGCCAGAACAAGATGAGAATTCCAAAATTTAGTCGGATTTGATTTATTGATTCGATCGACTATTCACCAATTACTACTAAAAACTATGCAAACTTTACCAAAAGAAAAACGCTACGAAACCCTTTCCTACCTGCCACCTCTTAGCGATGCCCAAATCACTAAGCAAATTCAGTACATCATCAGTCAAGGATTTTTCCCAGCGATCGAGTTTAACGAAACCTCCGATCCTACCGTCTGCTACTGGACGATGTGGAAGCTTCCTTTGTTCGATGCCAAGAGCCCTCAAGAAGTCATGAGCGAAGTGCAAGCTTGCCGCTCTAGCTACCCTAACTGCTTTATTCGCGTTGTCGGATTTGACAACATCAAACAGTGCCAAGTTGCAATGTTTATCGTGCACAAGCCTAACAGAATGTAATTTCACAGCTTAGTTTTAAGCTTGTTAGGTTGAGAATAAGGGTGACAGCAGATGTTGTTGCCCTTTTTTATGTCATAAATCCCTGAAATCCTCTGAGTAAAGCACGCAAATTGCTAGGTGAGCCAAGTTATAATGAAAACAAAAATTGAGCATGGCAAAGCTATGACAGTTCGACAGCCCCATTACAGCAAAGAAGAGTTTGCCCGTCTCGGCGATGAAATCTATAAAACTCAGGTGAGATCGCAGGTTGAACTAGGCAATCACGGCAAGATTGTGGCGATTGATATTGAATCAGGAGCATTTGAGGTTGCCGATGACAGTCTTACTGCTGCCAAACAATTGCTGAAGCGCCATCCTGAAGCTCAAATCTTTGGTGTTCGGATTGGACATCGTGCTGTACACCGCTTTGGTTTTCATGCCATCAGCACTACATGATTATTGGAAATGTGAATGCAAACCGAGAGGCGATTGTGCGGTTAGCAGTGTTTGGCATCAACCAAAAACGGCAGGGAATTAAAGCAGTCGTCGATACTGGATACACGGGCTTCCTCACCTTGCCATCCACTATCATCAATACGCTGGGTTTAACATGGTATATGCGTCAAGAGGGCATTTTAGGTGACGGTAGCATATGTCTGTTTAATGTGTATGAAGCATCTGTGCTCTGGGATGGTCAAGTTAGGATTATCGAGATTAATGAAGCTGAGACAGATCCGTTGGTTGGGATGGGATTGCTTGAGGGTTATGAGTTGAAAGTTCAGGGCTTGGCAGGTGGTTCGGTGACAATTACAGCGTTAACGTAGAAGTGAGTCCAAGGAGAATACCCAGACAGGGGCAAGGCAACAGCAAAAAAGAAGCTGAGAAACAATCCGCAAATCAAACCTCAGTAAACCTCAAATACCAAGAGCTGATCTAAGGGAATTTCTGGGGATGGCGAAATAGGTAAATTTCGCAGCAAAGCAGAGATAATGTATTAAGTATTATTAAGCAACTTTAATGCAACTTATCTCACAAGAAAAGCAGATCGATCGATCGAGTTGGCATAGCATCGTTAACCCAATTTGGCAGGGTAGTGCGACTGATATGCGTAAAGGCTTAGCATTCAGTCTGATGTCTCCTAACTGGCAAATGTTTCTGCTAGGTGATGGTGCGCCGACTAGACACCTCCAGCTTTTGACCCAAGCAGAGATTGTGGTTGAGGTGATTGCCATGACTTCGATCGGTGACGATGATGATAATGCTCCACCAGCGATTAATGCGATTCCGACTCCACGCACACGGCGACAGATCTGGCTCAGGAGTGCCAAAACAGGCGAGACTTTTTCTCATGCGACTTCCTGGTGGCACACGCCAAAAGTTGAGCAACATTTGAGTAATCCCTCTCTGCCGATCTGGGCGAGTTTAAACCAGAAACACACAGAGCTATATCGCGATCTGCAAGGTATTTCGCAGGGTTATAGTCCTGGTTTAGTCGAGACATTTGGGCAACCCGAACCTTATTGGGGTAGACATTACCTGTTATGGCATGGTGGACAGCCGCTAACGATGATTTATGAGATTTATTCGCCTTCGATCGACAAGTATTTGGGGCCGAGCAGCTTATAATTTTCTAGTAGTATTTGGTCAAAACCTTTGATTGCAGTCTATCCTGGTAGCTTCGATCCGATCACGCTCGGTCATTTGGATGTGATCGAACGCGCAGGTCTATTATTTGAGCGCGTCATTGTCGCGGTACTGCGAAACCCGAATAAAGTGCCGTTATTTACGGTAAGCGATCGAATTGCCCAAATCACCACAGCAACCAAGCATATCCCCAATGTTCAAGTTGATAGTTTCTCAGGGCTGACTGTGACCTACGCTAAGCAAAAAAAAGCTGCGGTCTTGATCAGAGGACTACGAGCCGTATCTGACTTTGAACTAGAACTGCAAATGGCGCATACGAACAAAACTCTGGATGAAAATATTGAAACGATTTTTCTCTCTACCTCAAAGGAATATAGTTTTCTAAGTAGTAGCGTTGTCAAAGAGATTGCGAAATTTAGTGGGCCGATCGAACATCTTGTACCGCAAAACGTAGCAATCGCCCTGAAGAATCACTTTAAGGATTTAGCGCAAGACTTAGCTGTTAGTGATTAATTTGAGTTCAAACGCTCGATCGATAAATTCTTGCCAGATCGGATTCGGAGTCCAAATCTGCGTTAGATCTGTTTTAGCGATTTGATCATCTATGCCCTGTCGAATGCGACGATAGAGATACATAAATGCTGAAACTCGCATATTCATAGCGCAATGGACAAATATCTGGCGATCTCCATTAGCATCGATCGCGGCAAAAAATGCTTCTAAATCCTCGATCGTGGGATGTTCCCAAACAACAGGAATATGAATGTAATCCATTGCCTCAGATTCGACTAATTCTCTTTCATTGGGAATTGCATTAGTGGAATCTGGCATAGCAAGATTGATCGCGACTTGGTAGCCTGATGCCGCGATCGAACTAAACTGCGGTGCGGTGGGCTGTCCTGCTGTGGCAATTTCTCCTAGTTGCCTGAAATTATAGATTTGTTCGATCGAATCCGATCTCATCTTCTTGCCTATACTGATAATTAAGCCGAAACTTGAAACCAGTATGACATTACAGTTTGAATATAGCGATCTTTTAGAGCCTGACCAAGCGCGTCAGTTTGGCTTGATTCTCGATCGGTGCTTTGGTAGCCCATCAGGAAAAGGGGTTGAATATATCGATCGAGTTGGCTATGAGAATTTTCGAGTGATCGAGCAAGCAGGGCAGGTTGCAGGTGGTTTAGCCGTACTCAAAATGGCACAGTGGTTTGGAGGGCATTGTGTGCCAATGGCAGGAATTGCTGGAGTTGGGATTGCGCCTGAGTATCGTGGATCTGGAGCGGCGATCGAATTATTACAGGCGACGCTTCAAGAACTTTACGATCGTGGCATTCCAATTTCAATGCTCTATCCTGCTACCCAATATCTTTATCGTAAGGTTGGCTATGAACAGGCTGGAGTCTTCTGTAAATGGGAGATTCAAACAAGCTCAATCCAGATCAAGGAGCGAAATTTGCCCATTCAACCAATATCACTTCCAAGTTGCGATCAGGGCGATCAGAGCTTTGGGGAATTCGATCGAATCTATCGTCAGCAAGCAAAAATCACGAATGGACATCTCGACCGTCATCCCTCAATCTGGCGGGAAGCGATCGAGCCGAGTAGTAAAGATTCGATTAATTATGCTTATCTGTTTGGCGATCGATCGAATCCTTCTGGTTATCTCATTTTTAGTCAACCCCGCTCTGGGAATAGCTATAATATTCAAATTCGAGATTTGGTGCTCTTAAATGCCGAGTCAATCAAGCGGTTTTGGTCATTTATGGCTGACCATCGTTCTCAAGCCTCAAAAGTACAATGGCGACATTCGATCGTCGATCTTCTCACTTTAACGCTAGCCGAGCAGCCAGCTATAATCACCGAATCGATCCGATGGATGTTACGCATCGTTGATGTTGTTAAAGCTTTAGAGTTGCGCGGCTATCCTCAAGGGCTTGAAACAGAACTACACTTTGAGATCGCAGACGATCTATTACCTCCCAATCATGGCAAGTTTGTTCTAAACGTGGCAAATGGGAAAGGTGAAATCATCAAAGGAGGCAAAGGCGAACTAAAACTCCATGTGCGGGGTTTATCGCCTCTGTATACAGGCTTGTTTACGCCGCAACAATTACAGCTCACAAATCATTTAGAAGCGACCGAAAATGCTTTGTTAACCGCGACAAAACTATTTGCTGGAGCAATTCCTTGGACGCAAGATTTTTTCTAGGGCAAGATTTGAATAAGGTGAGTTACTTGCTGCTTTTAGATTTCTGTTTTTCTTTTTCTTTTTGACGTTTTGCCGATTCTTTAGCAGATTTCGCCGCCATCTGCGCGATATATGTTGCTTCGCGTTTCTCTTCTTCGATTTTGGAGAGATAGTAAGCGTAATTCCCTGCATACATGCGCAATTCACCATCTCGCACTTCGACAATTTTGTTGGCGACTTGAGAGATAAAATAGCGGTCGTGAGAAACAATTACGACTGTGCCATCATATTCTTTGAGGGCATCTTCTAACATCTCTTTGGCAGGGATATCTAAGTGATTCGTCGGCTCATCAAGAATCAGGAAGTTAACAGGTTGAAGCAGCATTTTTGCCAGAGCTAAACGCGCTTTTTCGCCGCCGCTAATATCCGCAACTTTTTTGAATACCGTATCGCCACCAAATAAAAATCGCCCTAACAGTCCGCGCACTTCCTCATTTGTGAGTTTGGGAAAGTCATCATGAATTGTGGCAAGTACGAGTTTGTGTAGATCCAATGCCTCGGCTTGGTTTTGCTCGAAGTAGCCTGGCAGGACGTTATGCCCTAACTCGATCGCACCTTCATTATAAGATTCGATTCCCATAATCATCTTTAGCAATGTCGATTTACCCGCACCGTTGGGACCGACAAAAGCAATTCGATCGCCGCGTTCGATGATTAGATTCGAGCCTAAAAATAGGATATTGTCGCCATAAGCATGAGTTAGATCTTTGATTTCGACCGTGACCCTAGCACTACGGCTAGCAGGTGGGAACCGAAATTGCAAACCGCGAATTG
>JARCMB010000464.1 GCA_030248825.1 Pseudanabaenaceae cyanobacterium MP8IB2.15
CTGAACGCATGAACGAAAATTCTTTTTTGGGCTTTTCACGAGTTTCATGCGATGTCCGAATCCCATCGATGCCCACGACGACCTGTTCGCCAACTTGGAGATTGCGTAACAGTTTGCAGGTGGCGGTGGCAGGATTGACCGTGCTATCTATGACGATCGCTCCATCCATTCTTTGTTGCTGACATTTTAGCCACGTACCGTTGACGCGCACTTCAGTCGGATAGATATTTGTGACGTAGAAATCTTCAGGCGCAACACCTGTCTGGATCGTGGATTCGAGGATGGCATCGCGAATTTCGGTTTCTGGCAAGACTGCGCCCATATCGATCAACTGACTCATGATCGCAGACATGACGTTGTGGGAAGGGGCGGAAATCTTGATCTTGGCTTGGGATGTGCTTTGTTTTTGGATGCCGAGGCGGAAGTCTAAAACTTGGAAGCTGCCACCGCCTTCATTGACTAGATCTAGGGCGCGATTCACCACACCAGAGTCGAGTAGGTGTCCAGATAGCTCGATCACCCGCGATTCGATCGCCACTCGATCGATTTCATGGGGAATTGCGGCTTCGGTAATGCGGAGCGTCAGGCACTTCGCCGCACCACCCGCTTTGAGAAATTCGGTTAAAGGGGTTTCTTCGATCGTAAAACCAACGTTGGTAAGCTGTTGTTTGAGTCGATCGCTAGCCTTGTTCATGATGATCGTTCGATCGATATTCACGGAATTACAGGCAAAGTTAATCGCATCGGTTTCCTCGACGATAATCCGCTTTTGAGCAGGGACTTGCATCTCGATCAAGCGATTGGAATAAGCATCAAACGCAGGAGGATAATAGAGCAAATAGCCATCAGTTAGAGGACAGAAACAAGTATCGAGGTGATAGAACCTGTTATCCGTCAAACGCAGCGATAGAACTTCAATGTCCAACCATTTGGTGACGTGAGTATAGGCATCTAGCTCCGAGCGGAAACCATAACCTGCCCACAACCAACGTCCTTCTCGATCGAACAGAGCATCGCCTGCGCCTTCAAACGGCAATTCTGGCGGCATTTCATAGACCGTGCAGCCCTGTGATTCAAACCAAGCTTTAAAATATGGTTCTTCGCCCTGACGCTCTTTGTGCATAAACCGACTGAGGACGACCTTATCGCCCAAAATTAGCCCCGCATTTGCCGTAAACACCATGTCTGGCCAACCCTTGGCGGGATCGACTAAATGTACCTTGGCTAAGTCTTTGATTATGTCATGCAAACCCTGCCACTGCTGGATTGCACGCTCCTGACTAGAGCGGTGGATATTACCTTCCATCCAGGGGTTGATCACATAGTCAACATCGTAGTGATCGGGTGGACACATTAAAAACTCAATTGAGGCAGACATAAGTACACTTAGAGATGAGTAAGGACAGAGTGAAAATTAGACACTTTCTTCATCATACAACTCGCTTTCACCCTGAATCAACATCACAAACATTAGGTCACAGATCGCTGACAGTAAAAACAATCGATCGTCAGTCTTTGCCAGAAAAAAACTGAGAGTCTGACTTTAGCCACACAACTGACCAAGATCACCTACAATTTGCTACCTCGATAGGGAGACATTTATCGCATCCTAGACTAAGCTTTAAGTGAAGCTTTTGTCTGACCTTCTATCTATTTAATAGAAAAAAGCAGGAGAACCAGTGGGACGACAACCATTACCGTCAGCAGAAAACAACTTGCAGCCCAAGCAGCCTAGACCACTTGCAAAAGTTCTCGGTCGTCTGGGCATTGGTCTGGCTCTGAGTTTGACGGCTGGGAGTTTGGGCAGTTTTTGGTATGCCAGATATTTTCTCAACGAACGGTTATCGCCTTTAGTCCAAGATCAGTTAACCAAAGCCCTGAAACGTCCTGTCAGTTTGGGTAAGGTTGAACGTGTTAGTTTCGGCAGTATTCGGTTTGGCAAGTCTCAAATTCCCGCCACGCCAACAGAAGCGAATTTCCTCACGGCTGAATCGATCGATGTGCAGGTCGATCCTTGGCAATACATCCAAAATCGCCAACTGGTGCTAGATGTAGCGATCGAAAATGCCGAAGCTTTCTCTAGACAGGACATCACTACAGGGCTTTACTTCCCCAAAATCGACACACCGAAACAAGTAAACCAAAGCGACATTGACCTCAGAACCGTGAGGATTGAGAATGGCAGACTGACATTGCAGCCAGTTAAATCGGGCGGGGCTGTGACCTTGACCCAACTGCAAATTCAAAGTGACTGGAAGATCGTCGATCCTAGCAATCAAAGCTTTCGCCTCACGAGTAACGGTAAGGTGGTGCTGCCGATCGTTTCTAGCTCCAAGTTGCCCACCCCCGAACAACTCAATCAAGCGATCGAGGCCCAAAAGTTTGATGGCGGCACGCTGAATATTACTTTGCCTGAATGGGATCTCACGCGTGGTCAGGGAAATATTCAAGTTCGATCGCAAAATCTGATCGCCACTTCTTTACAGGGGTTTCTCACAGGCTTACCTTTTTCACCAACTCAGGGCCGGATTGACGGCAACTTAAATATCAAGATTCGTCCAGGCAGTTCGCCTCTCGATGCTCAAGGGACATTGCGAGTGCGTGATGCGAATTTGTTCGTCACAGGTTTACCGCAGCAATTTACTAATGTCGCGGGTAATATTCAGTTTGACGGAATTTCGACCACATTACAGGGGATTTCGGGGAGCTACGGGGCATTAATCGCTAGGGCTGACGGCACGATCGATGCTCAATCAGGTTTGAACCTAGATGTGTCGATCGATCCGACTGATATTACCAAGATCCTAGAAGGCTTCCAGCTCAAATCGGCAGTGCCAGTTGCAGGTGAAGTCAAGCTGAATGTAAAGCTGGCGGGCAAAACCCCAAGGATAACTGGTTACTTTAACGCCACCAAACCGATCGCGATCGATCGAATGGTATTGAATCAGGTACAGGGCAAAGTCGAAACCAAGGATCTAAAAACGCTAATCTTTAGTCGGATTCTGGCGATCCCAGCTTTGGGCGGCAAGATTCAAGGCGAGGGGCAACTTAGACTACCCAGTGGAAAAACACCCGCGAGTGCCTTATTTGCGCTTAACCTCAGTGGCGTGACGGCGGAGAAAGTTGCCGAACTGTACAAAGCCAATCTGCCTGTAAAAGTTGGCTTATTCACGGCGGCTGTGCAGGTCTATGGCAATTTAGATCGCCTCCAAGTTTTGAGTCAATTCAACGCTCCAAATGCCCTCTATCCAACGTCAGGAGAAATCTTGCTATTTGGTAATATCGCGAAAGTTCAAAACGCGACGGTGCGTTTTCCCACTGGGTCTGTGGGACTCAATGGCAGCTTCAATCTCATGGGCGATCGAGCTTGGCAAGCCGAACTAACCAGTTATGGGATACCACTGTCAGCTTTATCACCAAATCAGCGTGGTCAAGTTTCAGGCGTAGTCAACCTCAACAGTCCCACAGGTAGTTTTGCCATAGACCAGATCATTGCCAATGCGAATCTCAATTTTCCGCAGGGCGTGGGAGCAATTCGAGATTTGATTACGGCACGACTGGCATGGAATGGTAAAGATTTGACTATACCTGGATTGCAGGTGAGCAACTATCTGACCGCATCGGGGCGAGTCGATCTAGAACTGGATGAGGCGAAAGCTCCTAAAGGTGTGACTGGTATAGATTTAGACCTTCGATCGAGAAATGTGCCAATTAATCGGTTGCGCTCTTTTGTGCCGCAGTTGGCGAAGTTGACATCAGGTAGCCTCAACTTCAACGGTAAGTTGGCGGGGGCTTTAGACAATCTCAATATCAACGGCAAACTTGGGATTGGTGGGATCAAGGTTGGTGATTTATCTGCTTCCTTATTACCCCAATCTGGTGGATCTAAACCTAGTGGCTTACTGGCATTCAATGGAAATGTCTCAGGCTCGGTGAATGCGCCCCGCCTCGCAGGTAACCTCATACTCAATGATTTAAAAGTCGATCGAGTCGCGTTTGAACCATATCTGGCGGGGCCGCTCACGTTCGATCGATCGCAAGGACTGGCAGTGGATTTACAAGGTGGGGTCGATCGAATTGCTGCCAAATTTGACGCTAGATTTCGCCCTCTGGAATTCGATCTAAAGCTACGCGAAGCCACAGCAACGGGTAATCGGATTGGTGAGACCGATCGACTCAACGTTGCAATCAAAAATTTCCCTGTACCCTTGATCGCCTCGTTTGTGGGGCAGTCGGGACTTGATGGCTCTGTTTCCAGTCAGCTCACCCTCGATCTGGGTAAGAATATCAGGGCGATCGGCAAAATTATGGTCGATCGACCCAGATTTGGCAGAATTACGGCCGAGAGTCTAGCAGCCGACCTTAATTACACTAATGGCAACACCACAATTAGTAATGGCAAAGTTGAATTAAGCCCTCAGGGTAACGGGCAAGCTGGTCTACAAGCCAGCTCACAAGGCGAGTACAAATTTAGTCTTGCCTATACACCGCGCCAAGAAACCCAACTTCAGGGCAAGCTCGAAGCCTCACAAGGACAACTCCAAGATCTCTTTACTGCCTTTCAATGGTTCGAGTTTAGCGATATCTATCAGGGATTTAATGCACCCAAATACGCCTCAGCAGCAGCTTTACCGCCATTACGCGCAATTGGGCTAAGTAACTCACCGCTATATCAACAACTAGAATATTTCTCCCAAATTTCGGCCCGTATTGAGCAACAAGAAACCGCATTAGCCTCCAAAAACAACAATTTGCCCCCCCTTGCCGAAGTCAAAGGCAGCTTTAATGGGGCGCTGAACTTTACTAGTTCCAGACAGAATGGCTTTAATATTGGCTTTGACCTGACTGGCAAAGGATTTGAGTACGGTAAATTCGCAGTTGATGACATCTCAGCTAAAGGTGGATTTCGTCGGGATACGCTGCGTTTAGATCTGGTACGGTTACAGTCGGGCGATCGATTTGGTCAGATTGCAAATGCCAAATTTGGCTTACGCGAACAGAGCGGTAACATCGAGCTAGTCAACTTCCCGATCGAGTCACTCCGACCTCTGCCTCTATTCAGTAATATTCCTGTCGATGTCACGGGAAATACCAACGGTACAGCCACGATTGGCGGTGGACTGCTCAGCCCCACATTATCGGGAAATCTCACCCTCGCCGATGCCACGATTAACCGTCAGCCATTGGAGTCAGTCAGTGGTGATTTTGACTATCAAAAAGGCAGATTTAAGTTTAAAAGCATTGTGCGGGTGGTGGGACCCGAACCAATCAACATCTCAGGCGATATTCCTTACATTCTCTGTCCTTTTGGAGATCGAGACCCCAGTAGTGTGCTCTGTAAGCTGGCTGCCAATCCTAGCAATAACCTCAGCCTTAATATTGATGTCAAAAATGAAGGTTTGGCATTTATTAACTTATTAAATCAACCTGCACGTTGGCGATCTGGCAAAGGCAGTGGTCAATTAGTCGTCAGTGGTACAACTCGGAGACCGCAAGTTCAGGGTAAAGTATCGCTAGATCAGGCAGATTTTCAGGTGGCTGGCTTACCAGGCGACATCACAGCCGTCAAAGGGGATATCGACTTTGGATTCGATCGACTCAAAGCTGATTTAGCAGGACGGTTTAGTGATGGCAATGTCACAGCCAAAGGAGTCTTAGCGATTGCCGATCCAGGCTTAATCACCGAAGGCAAACCAGATTTCGATAACCCTCTCACGATCTTTGCCGAACGCCTGAAGCTAGATCTGAAAGATCGTTATCTGGGCGCAGCGAATGGGTTCATCGTAGTGCGCGGTTCCGCCCTCACGCCCGAATTGGGTGGAGAAGTGGCACTTTCTGATGGCAGAATTATTCTGGCAGGTGGTGCAGCTACTAGCACTGGCGATCCTGCTCCCACGGCTACCAGTATTGGTTTTAACAATCTGATCGTGAAGCTGCGTCAAAATGTTTCGATCGTGAATGCGCCACTGCTAAGTTTCTTGGGAGAAGGAGATATTAAGGTGAATGGTTCTGCCGATAATATTCGCCCTTCAGGTCGGATCAATATTCTGCGTGGTCAGCTTAATGCCGTAACAGCGCGTTTTCGCCTCGATCGAGCCTATGACAACTATGCCGAATTTGTCCCCGATCAAGGGCTAAACCCCAAGCTCAACGTGCGTCTACTCAGCTCCATTCCCGAAGTCACCCGCACACCTGTCGCCAATACCCCGTTTGACGCGCTTAACCCCAGAAATATTCCAATCAGTAATCTGGGGGCAACTCGGACTTTGCAGATCCAAGCAACCGTGGTCGGATTTGCGAATAAGCTCAGACCAGAGGATATCGATCTTCGCAGTAGTCCACCCCGCACCCAAACTGAGATCTTGGCTCTGATCGGCGGCGGTTTACTCCAGCAAGGTGGTGGCGACCCTACCGCCGCTCTGGCAAATTTAGCAGGTGGAACCCTGATCGGTTTGCTCCAAGATACGATCGGTGACGCACTCAACCTATCAGAATTTAACCTCAGTCCTACTACTAGCAGTCCTGTCGGTGGCAGAGCGAGTTCTCTGGGCTTAGCGGCAGAAGCAGCGATCGACATCAGCCGCAGTTTCTCGGTCTCCATTCGCAGTGTGATCAACGATCCTGCCCAACCTACGACCTACACCCTTCGCTATCGGCTCAATCCCAATACTTTGATCCGCACCAACACCGATGCCAAAGGCAACAATAGCGGCTCGGTTGAGTTTGAAGCTCGGTTCTAGCAACTGAGAATTAGCATTTCCGAGAAACATCTAAACACGCACAATAGTGTTACCTTTTTTCGGTATCATAGGCTTCATTAGCATATTCAAACATTCTTAACAAAGGGCAACGGGCAGTGATAAAGGTAGCTATTAATGGATTTGGACGGATCGGACGCAACTTCCTAAGATGCTGGGCTGGGCGTAAAGAAACTGGACTAGAAATCGTTGCGATCAACGACACTTCTGACCCATATACCAATGCTCACTTGTTGCGCTATGACTCGATGCTTGGGACTTTTAATGCTGACATCTCAGCCGATGACGACTCAATTACAGTCAACGGTCATAAAATTAAGACTACCTCCGATCGCAATCCCGAAAACCTGCCCTGGTCATATCTTGGCATTGATTTAATCATCGAAGCTACAGGTGTTTTTATCGATCGACCTGGTGCCACCAAGCACATCACTGCTGGAGCCAAGAAAGTTCTGATTACCGCTCCTGCCAAAAATGAAGACGGCACGTTTGTGATGGGTGTGAACCACGAAGATTATCAGCATGACAAGCATCACATCATCAGTAACGCTAGCTGTACAAC
>JARCMB010000465.1 GCA_030248825.1 Pseudanabaenaceae cyanobacterium MP8IB2.15
ATCTATCCTGGCTGTAAGCGCGTATTCCCCGTGCCGCAGTTGGTGCTATCGATAGCTTGGGGTTTTGCTGTGCTGATTCCATGGTCGGCGGTGACAGGTGCGCTCAATGCCGATGCTTGGGTGCTATGGGGCGCGACGATTGCGTGGACAATGGGGTTTGATACAGCTTATGCCATGAGCGATCGAGCTGACGATCTACGAATCGGCGTGAAATCTAGTGCGATTTTCTTTGGCGATCGAGTAACGGTGGCGATCGCGACATTCTTTGCCTTGACAGTTGGCTTATTATTATGGTTGGGTTGGTCGTTGCAACTCGGCTACGGTTACGATCTTGCCTGTTCGATCGCGGCAGGACTCTGGGTATGGCAGTACACACAGCTAGCCCAACTCGAACCGCCGATTACGCTCTACCAGAGGGTATTCAGGCAAAATGTCTGGATTGGCTTTGTGGTTTTAGCTGGTATGCTAAGTCCTCAACTCCAAAGCTTAAGCTTTTGGTAATGTTTCAAAAGCAAACTAACAGCTAAGCTCCATATAGATTTGGACTCAATCCAAAAAATTCTAGGTAGATTGTGCGATCGAAGCAGCAAAGTGATTTTGTTAAGATGGGAGTGAAGAATTATTAGATTTATGAGTAACATCCAAGAAAAAATCCAAGTCGAAATCCAAGAAGCGAGAGAAGCCTGCGAAATCAATGGTGCCACATCTAAAGAGTGCGCTGTAGCTTGGGATAATGTCGAAGAAATGCGAGCCGAAGCATCCGATCAAAAACAAGACAAGACCAAGAATTCTCTAGAAAAATTCTGTGATGATAATCCTGATGCGCTTGAGTGCCGTATTTACGAGGATTAATTAGTAAACCTCACCCCTAGCCCTTCTCCTCCATGGAGAGGGATAAATGAAAGTAGTTAAAAAGTAGTTAAATTTAAACTACAAAAAGTCTGTAAATCAACCCCTGATCTACAGACTTATTTTATGATTCTCTAATGTATTCATCGTCTGAGGTTTAGGTTATGGCAATTATCGCGCTCAAAGCTTGGTATGTCCCTGAATATGAACCACTTCGATCGCTGCTCAATCGGCCTCATGACCTGCGACTTGCCAAAAACAGCTTACTTAAAACTGCGCTCAGAGTTGACTTTCTCGATGAGAGTGAACTAGTCAGAGAGAGTGAATGGTTTCAGCGTTACCTTTCGGGTGAGACGATCGAATTTTATATCGAAGGCAGTGGCAGTTATTCGATCGCCAATATTGATTTGATCAGCCACGAAATTTATTTCGTCAAGCAAAACATCTTGTCAAATCTGGAGCCAACGATTTTCTTTAGCTACCAAACTCAGCAACCTGAATCGAGCGATATAATTCGCGATACGATCGAGGAAACGTTAGCAAGTCTCAACCAAAAATCTCGAATTAAAATTTCACTAGAACAGTCACATCGCCCTGCGGATCAGCCGACCAAACTCAAAAGTGCGCTGATGACGAGGTTAAAACGCAGTTTGCTGTTTATCGGTGATGTCAGTCCGATTGCTCAGATTGACTCGAAGCCACCACAATTACTACTAAGTCCGCAAGTGTGTGTCGATGTTGGCTATGCCCTCCAAGCCAAAAGCCTCGATCAGATCCTCTTGATCCAAATCCAGAATGTTGACGATCAGAGCGTATTTCCGTTCGATCTAGCGGTCTATCAACGTCTTGTAGTCAAAGATCGAAATGCTCTCGCCCAGCAACTGCCCGATGCGATCGCGCGACACCTCGAACGTTTCAACTTGTTTTGATCCCAAAAGTTATCCCTAGAATTAGCTTATGAACGAATCTGTCTCTCTCGCTCCTACCATTGAGATCGCTAAAAATGCTCAGCCATCAGTTCAGGTGCGCGATCTGAACTTCTATTTTGGTGAGGGTGAGTTACGTAAGCAAGCATTATTTGATATTAACTTAGAGATTTATCCTGGACAGATCGTGATCATGACGGGGCCATCTGGTTCAGGTAAAACTACGCTTCTGACTTTGATCGGTGGACTGCGATCTGCGCCTGAAGGCAGTTTAAAGGTACTGGGTGAAGAGATTATTGGCATGGGCAAAAATAATCTCGTACAGGTACGCAAAAATATCGGTTTCATTTTTCAAGCTCACAATTTATTTGGCTCACTATCGGCACGGCAAAATGTCCAGATGTCGATCGACCTCCATCCTGCTAAGTCTGGCAATTCGGCACAGACGGCAGCAGAAATCCTCGAAAAAGTTGGGCTAGGTCATCGGGTAGATTACAGACCTTCGGCTTTATCAGGCGGTCAAAAACAACGGGTGGCGATCGCACGGGCGTTGGTGAGTAAACCCAGCTTAATTTTAGCCGATGAGCCAACAGCCGCACTAGACAAGCAATCTGGGCGGGATGTGGTCACGCTGATGCAAAAATTGGCAAAAGAAGATGGTTTGACAATTTTGATGGTGACTCACGATAACCGTATCCTCGATGTCGCCGATCGAATCGTCAATCTGGTTGATGGCTATCTCGAATCAGATAAAGATTTAGGTAACAATGTTACCGAGCAGCAAGCCTTAATGCTGTGAGCCTAGAAGATTAAGCGGCTTGTGGTTGGGCATTCGATAAGCGCATAGATTGAGCCGACACGACAGGCGATACGACAGATGGGCGATCTTGTTCGATCATTTTTACGATCATCTGCTGCAAA
>JARCMB010000466.1 GCA_030248825.1 Pseudanabaenaceae cyanobacterium MP8IB2.15
AGATTTCCGATTTCATCTGCTCGAACGCCTTGAAATCTAAGGGCTTTTCCGTGAACTTATCGAGCGTGAATTTCATCAGTCGCCGCACAGGTGTCATATCTGATGTCTGTTCGATCAGTCCCATCGTCGTCAGCGTGGCGATCACTTCATTTGTATCTTTTTTGAGCACGGCAAAGAAAGTCTTAACCATCTGGTCTTTATCGATCGACTTCACCTCTGCCATCATGCCAAAGTCATAGAAAATCAGGCTACCGTTCTGGCTTACGGCAATATTGCCAGGATGCGGATCGGCTTGAAAAAACCCGTCTTGGAGTAATTGTTTGAGGTAGCAGCAAATCCCAAGTTGATTGATCTCCTTGGGATCGAGACCACAAGCTTCAAGGGAGGCTCGATCGTCAATTTTAATCCCTGGGGCATATTCCAGTGTCAGGACTTTGACAGTGCTATATTGCCAGAACACCTTCGGCACAATGATGCGGGGGAAATCAGTAAAGTTTTGCTGAAATCGATCGGCATTTTTGCCCTCATTCACATAATCGATTTCCTGATACAGCACCATGAAAAATTCGTTATAGATCGCTTCGAGGTCATACTTGCGCGTCCAGCTAAAATAGCGACGAAAAAACTTTAGCAACTTCGCGATCGCATAAAAATCTAAATCGAATAATTCGCGTAAGCCAGGACGTTGCACCTTGACTACGACTTCTTCGCCTGTGTGTAAACGGGCTTTGTGGACTTGCCCCAAACTTGCGGCGGCGATCGGCACTCGATCGAAGTCCCGATAGAGCGTATGTAATGATTTGCCCAATTCTGCTTCCACGATTTCGATCGCCTCTTGAGCATTAAATTCTGGGACTCGATCTTGAAGTTGGGCTAAAGCTTGAACATATTCCAACGGCAAAATATCGGCACGAGTCGATAAAGACTGCCCGATCTTGATAAAAGTTGGGCCCAAATCCAGCAAGGTTGAAACTAACCAGTTAGCGCGACGTTTGCGAGTCAGTACCGAGCTATCTTGCCAGAGGTTATCCCACCACAAGAAGACCATCAACTGAAAAGCTGCCCCAAATACGTCTCTTTGACGTGCAATCGGGGAATATTTTGGTCTTTGCCAACGTAATTGCTTCGGATTAGCGGTTGTAAGCATCTTGCCTTTTATTCTAAGCTTACTCAGCAGATATTTCACCCAAATCTAGCAATAATCATTCCCCAACGCATGTGTAATGTTGCGATTATGCTCACTTAATAGGATTTGATCTACCCAGCCCCCAGCCCCCAATTCTGGGGGTTCTGAAAATCAGAGTCCCCAGAATTGGGAATTTAGGGGCTTCGGAACGGGTAATTTTTTTACCAGAAATCGCCTAACAGGATTTAATCTTATACTTAACCCTCAATTAGCTAGCTCACTGCTGGGCATAATGAGTAGTCTAGGTCTACCTTTTTGCGACTGCGGAACTTCGGTAATCTCAAAACTAGCTGATTCAGGTGTGAAGCCATTTTTTGGATCTCCCACGCTAAATTCCCCATGAATTCTAGGATAGGCAATGAGTGTGACTACTTTACCACTATTAACGAAAACAATCAGGTTGATATCATCACGTCGATCGATACCTGTAGAAGTAGCATCTTCCCATTCAAAACCCAGTGTGCGGTTGATTTCAGCAATTGGAGTGTAGGGGGGAAACACGTACATCTTATCCCATTGAAAATTAGTCAGAGATCGAATTTTCACTATGACTTTCTCTGGATTGCCCTGTTTCTTCTCAATCATCGAGACTAAATCTTGTCCGAGATTATTTTGGGCGGGAGCTCGATCGATTTGTGGAGTTGGATTAGAACAACTGATTAACACCAAACAACTGAAAGCCACAGAGAATAGTTTTGGACTTTTTAGCATGACTTGCGGTTGAACTCACCAGGATATAGATCGCTAATTAAATTTAGCATTTATGTTATAAACACTACCATTTTGAGTGTATTAATGTGTTAAGGCTTCTTTAACATCGCTTAAAAACTTGGCGGAGTTGCAACTTAACTCTTACTCAAGCAACTAACTAAATAAAGATGAGGTGTTCACGGTGTACTTGGGAAACCTCTAATATTTGAGATGGGAGAAATTGGTTCAGCATAAATAGAACATGATCGGGTTTGAGCATTGTCCCGTCGGGTCGGCAACTGCCCGTATAGCGGACTTTAATTGTGGAGTCAGATGTGTCGATCGATGAAAGTTCAAATAGTCGATCGCGTAATTCCATCATATACATTTGACCTGACTTCGATTGTTTGGGCATCAGGATCGACTGTGCTGCCTTAACTCGATCGATTGCATTTTGGATATCTCCCAACTTCTCATTCTCAGATTTTAAGGTCAATGTATACTCTGCTTGCTGTAAGGCGGCAGTATTAGAGATTTCCGCTAAAGGGACTTCCATTACGCTAAATAGAGGAATGTCTTCGGGTAACTTTGCGGCGAGTTGTTGTTGGAATTCGTGTGGAGACATTGCCGTTGCTAACTCAAAGTCAGCGATCTCACCTGTACTGCTGTAGCCCAAAGGGAGAGCACTCGCGATCGACAGACGTGGCTGGGGATTAAAGCTATTTGTGAATGCGATCGGAATGTTGGCGCGGCGCAGGGTACGCTCGAATAGACGCATCAAATCTAAATGGGAGATCAATGCCATTTTGCCCAGCTTGCCAAAGGTGACACGCAGACGCTGGACGGGAACGGGGGCTTCGTGTCTACCCAGATCGCCTAAAAACGTGGGAATCGGTAAGGGCGGTACGACGATGTTATGTCCAAAATCGGGGCCGCAGACACCACAACGCGAACAACCCTCAAACGAACAATCAGGCACAGTTTTCGCCTCGATCGAACTTTGCCAGTCATCCTTTAACCACTGCTTATCGATCCCTGTGTCGAGATGATCCCAAGGCAGAGCTTGGTCGATCTGGGGCTTCGGCATTGCCCACTCCAAACCAGCATCGCTAATTGCTGATGTCCAAGCAGTGAAGGCTAGATCGGCATTCTCAAACCAAGAATCCATCCCTACACCCAGTTGCCAAGCGCGTTTAATTACCTGACTCAAACGGCGATCTCCTCGACCGAGAAAATCTTCGATCGCCGAGATCCGCACATCGGTAAAGTTGTACTTGACGTTTTTGAGATGACGAAATTCTGACTTGAGTAGAGCTTGTTTCTGCCGAAAATCTGCGGTGGAGACGCTATGCCATTGGAACGGGGTATGGGG
>JARCMB010000467.1 GCA_030248825.1 Pseudanabaenaceae cyanobacterium MP8IB2.15
TTAATGATGTAATTCGCTCTTTTATCACAGATAATTTAGCTGATCCTCATAATTCTCTGCCTTCACATCTTCTTCCTTTTGTCAATGCGTAAGTTCTATTTAGTTAAAACTTTCAGAATGCGTACAGAGCAAACTGCAAATAATGCGAGATCGCGTTGCCGAGCTAGAGCAAATAGTTGCAGAGAATCGATATAATGAACTGCAAGCTATTTCAACCTCATATTCTTTGCAGATGCCTCTTGACTTGCTAATTTCTAGCGTTATGAGCAATCTCCCAGGGATGGCTTACCGTTGCAAGGTCGATCGAGACTGGACGATGGAGTTCGTCAGCGAAGGTTGCTTTGAGCTGACGGGCTATCAACCTGACGAGATTCTTAACAATCAAATAATTTCTTACGAAAGTTTGACTCACCCAGACGATCGAGATTACGTGAGAATGAGCATTAGTGAATGCTTGAAGCAAAACCAACCGTTTCGTTGTTGCTACCGCATAGTTACTGCTAACGGAGAGGAGAAATGGGTACTGGAGCGAGGAAGTGCTGTGTTCTCGGATCGGGGGGAAGCAATCTCCCTGACAGGTTTGATCATTGATGTTGACGAGCAGAAACAAGCGGAGAAAGCGCTAGAGGAATCGAAAATTCAACTCAACCAGCAAGCGCAACAACTCCAACAAACCTTGTCCGAACTCCAGCAAACTCAAACTCAACTAGTTCAGACCGAAAAGATGTCCAGTTTGGGGCAAATGGTGGCTGGAATTGCCCACGAAATTAACAATCCAGTCAACTTTATTCACGGCAACTTAATCCATGCGGCAGATTATACCCACAATCTGTTGGATTTATTGGATATCTATCAAAAGCATTTTCCGCAGATCGCGCCCGAAATCCAGAATCTGATCGATGAGATCGATCTGGAATTTCTCAGAGAAGACCTGCCGAAACTCTTAACTTCGATGCAAACTGGAACTGAGAGAATACGCGGGATTGTGCAGTCGCTCCGCAATTTCTCCAGACTTGACGAAGCAGAGGTCAAATCCGTCGATCTGCATGAAGGTCTTGATAGTACGCTCTTGATTTTGGCTAACCGCTTAAAGCCCAAACCCGATCGAGCTGAAATTAAGGTGATCAAAGCTTATGGCTGTCTGCCTTTGGTGGAATGTTACGCAGGACAATTAAACCAAGTGTTTATGAATATTCTGGCTAATTCGATCGATGCCTTAGAAGAATTAACTCCAGATCGAGTTGCGGCGCGACCTAGTACGATCTCGATCGAAACAGAGGTTGTGGATGGCTGGGTAACTATTTCGATCGCCGACAATGGGTCTGGGATGACTGAAACTACTAGGCAACGTCTATTTGATCCCTTCTATACGACTAAAGCTGTGGGCAAAGGCACGGGGCTGGGTATGTCGATTAGTTACCAGATCGTCACGCAGAAACATCAGGGATTTCTGGAGTGCAATTCTGAGCTAGGCAAAGGAGCTGAGTTTATGATTAAACTACCTCTAATTAATCTAACAACATAAGATGACCCATACTACTAATCAGAATCAGCAATCGATCTCGGTGCCAACTCGTCAGCATCCTTTTCCGCTCGATTTAGCACACACTGCTCTGCTGGTAATTGATATGCAGAATGGGTTTTGCCATCCAGACGGCTTTTGCGGCAATGAGTTGGGGGCAGATCTCTCGGCAGCACACGCGATTATTCCACGTATTCAAAATTCGATCGATTGGGCGAGGAAACATGATTTACTGATCGTTTACACGCGAGAGAGTCATCTCCCAGATATGTCTGATGTCTCACCCAGCAAAGAACTGCGCTATCGTAACGCTGGTTATCCAATTGGTAGTCCTGGGAAGATGGGACGCTTTTTAATTCAAGGAGAACCTGGCACTAACCTAATCGATCAGATGCAACCATTAGATACGGAATTACAAATTGATAAGCCCGCGCAATCAGTTTTTATCGGTACGGATCTAGTGAATATTTTGCAACAGAGAAACATTACACATCTGCTTTTTACTGGAGTTACAACCGAATGCTGCGTACTGGCAAGTTACCGTCAGGCAAGCGATTTGGGCTTCTATTGTCTGCTGTTAGAAGATTGCTGTGCGGCAATGAGTCCTGTCGAACACCAAGCAACGATCGACGTGCTACTGGGAGAGAACGGTGCGATCGGTTGGGTCACGTCATCTGACAACCTGATACTGAGTTGATGGCAACCAACAAAGTCGAATTTCACGGTGACGACGAGTTCCCAGAGATGAAAAACTATATATAGAACAGTAATTTTATGAGTAGACCGACATTTTTGCTAGTAGATGGACATTCGCTGGCTTTCCGTTCCTATTATGCTTTTGCCTATCGTGGTGAGGGAGGTTTGCGTACTTCTACAGGTATTCCCACCAGCATTTGCTTTGGCTTTCTCAAGGCATTGTTGGAAATTTTGGCAAAAGAAAAACCCTCAGCCGTGGCGATCGCCTTTGACCTCAAAACCCCAACATTTCGCCATGAAATTGATGCTACCTATAAAGCCGATCGAGCCGAGACTCCAGAGGATTTTATCCCCGACATTGCTAATTTGCAGCAAATCCTCACAGCCATGAATCTGACTACGATCTCGATGCCTGGGTTTGAAGCTGATGATGTGATCGGCACACTCTCACAGCAAGCTAGCCAGCAGGAATATGCCGTAAAAATTCTCAGTGGCGATCGAGACTTATATCAACTTGTGGATGAAGATAAGCAGATATCTGTTCTATATATCAATCGCACCGATAAAATCACGGAAATGCATACCGCCGACGTGCAAGAGAAAATGGGTGTCACACCTACTCAAATCGTTGACTACAAGGCTCTCTGCGGTGATGCTTCGGATAACATTCCTGGCGTGCGTGGGATTGGCGAAAAAACTGCAGTGAAATTGTTAGCGGAATATGGCAGCTTAGAGCATGTTCTTGCCGCCGTGCCTGAAATGAAAGGTGCGATAAAGCAGAAATTAGAACAAGGGATCGAAGCGGCGAAACACTCGCAATTTATGGCGCAGATCCGTTTGGAAGTACCTTTGGGACTCGAACTAGAGCAATGTAAACTGACTGGGTTTGATACGGAAGTCCTGATTCCCTTGCTCCAACAGTTGGAACTCAAAGCTTTTGTGAATAAAATTGATGATATCCAAACTAAACTAGGTGGATTTGTTGAACCTAAATCAGTTAAAGCTAAGCAAAAAATAGCAGCCCCGATCGAATCAGATGACGATCTTTGGTTTGACTTTGCCTCAATCGAACAAGCAACCAAAGAAGCCGAACAAAATAATCCAGTTCAACCGATCGCCTTAGATGTCGAGATCGTTGACACCCCCGAAAAGCTGCTCGATCTCACCCAAAGATTGCAATCGATCGCTCATCCCATCGCTTGGGACACTGAAACTACAGCACTCAATCCCCATGATGCTGAACTGGTTGGCATTGGCTGTTGCTGGGGTAGTAACACCAATGATGTCGCCTATATCCCAATCGGTCATACAACAGGGCAAAACCTAGATTTATCGCTGGTAACTCAAGCCCTCAAGCCGATGCTTGAAAGTTCGGCACACCCAAAAGTTCTGCAAAATACCAAGTTCGATCGACTGATTTTCAAATCGGTTGGGATCGAACTCGCAGGTGTAGTATTTGACACAATGATCGCCAGTTATGTGATCGATCCAGAAGCCAGTCACAGTCTTAGTGATATGTCTCGATCGATCCTCAAAATCTCCACTCAA
>JARCMB010000091.1 GCA_030248825.1 Pseudanabaenaceae cyanobacterium MP8IB2.15
CGGGATGCAGCAACTTGGCTCGAAGAAGCGTAAAAAACACTCCTTGCTCGATGGGAATTTAGAAACCCCATCCTCGCGTAGCAGGTTGGGGTAGTTCATCCAGATTCAGCCAACACAGTTAGCGCAGCAAACGCCTCATCTTGAAACCCTTGCCCTTGTTGATAAAACTAGATCCTAAAATCTGGATCGAATCCAATACGCTATTCCATAAATACAGTATATTCTATACATGGAATATTAGAATGATTTCTTTGCAACTTTCGGGACTGGTTCCGTTGGATGGGATAAATAACCCAAAATACTTGAAATATATAGGTCACAGCCGTTTTGGAGATAACTCGCCAAAATCCTTGCCCTAAAGGGGACTCAACGATTATTCCCATGATACGGAACCAGTGCCTACGTTCTTTTTCGGAAATCGCCTTAATCAGAGCCAAGTTCTAATCTGAGTTGCTCGATCGAGTCGATCGAAATGTAGTTATCACAATGCATGATTTCGACAGGACGAATTCGATCGATCTTGGTGGATGAGATTGCGGCTTTGAGAGCTTCTTTGCCAGAATGTCCCACGACTATCACATCAGCACTACGCGCGATCGTTTGCAAACGATAACTATCCTGTGGTAAGGCTGGCACCACAAGTAGTTCATCGCCGCGTAAACTGTGAATCAAGCTTTCGGCTATACGCAAAATCCCAGTACTAATCGACACGATGCCGACATAGCTATTTGCGGGTAATTCCTTGATTCGATCGATCTCTTGCTTGTAGTTATAGATATCGATCGCGATCACCCGAATATTATTGTTGCCGATCGCTTGATGCGTGGCTTCTAAAAAGTAGCGATTGGTAATTATCGTACCTGCGCCTGTATGTTCTAGCACTTGCGCTAAGTCTTCGATCGCCACAGTTTGGATTGGTACAGATAGGGCGTTTTCCAATTCTTCTGCCATAATTTTTGCGATCCCAGGATCTTCTCTGCCTGCTGTCACCAAAACTTGAGCATTACAACTCAGTCGCCATTCAATTTCCGATAAAAGTAAATCCTTTGCCTGAGTTAGAGAGCAACCGAGGCTCAACAACTTGTCCAGACTTTGGCGCACCGTCTGGATTGGCACTTCAGTTAGATCGGAGTCACTTCTGGCAATACTGACATAGATGCCAGAGCCACCCCGCGCTTCAACTAGTCCCGCCTGCTTGAGTTGTTGATATACCTTGTTAATCGTATTACGGTGCAACCCTGTCCACTGGGCTAGCTGGCGTGTACTCGGTAGTTGATGCCCTGGCTCATATTGCCGCGAAGTAATGGCAAAGCTAATCTGGTCAATAAGCTGAGTCGAGGCAGGAATCTCGCTATCAGATTGGATCGAAAACTGCACCATATTTTATAGCCCCTAGATCTGCTTGCACATAATTAGGTGTTAGGACTCAGCATACATGAAGCTTGCCCCACTCCGAGTAATCAGCCGTCACTGCTTCGCTCGATTTGCCCGATTTGATTAGACTGGGCGTACTCGGCGGCGGTGATTATGCGCCACTGTCGATCGCCAGTTAGTTCCAATACATTATCGTGATAGTGCACCAAACTGCTGCGATGTCCCACACTGACATAGACGGTGGAAGCGGCTTTGAGTTGGTTATAGAGATTCCCTTCATTTTTTAGATCCAACGCGCTAGTGGCTTCATCAAGGATGGCGTAGCGGGGGCGGGTGAGCAACAATCGCGCAAATGCCAGACGCTGCTGTTCGCCCAGAGACAACACATCACCCCAATCAAGTTCAGCATCAAATCCGCCCAATCGATCGGGAAGATCGCCCAAATTCACCTGTTCTAAAACTTGTTGGAGTTCTGAATCAGACACTTCGCGGCTGGTGTTGGGATAGAGTAACTGGCTACGGAGCGTGCCGAGAATCATGTAAGGACGCTGTGGCAGAAATAGCATTTCCGACAGGTCGGGACGCACGATCTTGCCCGTACCTGAGTTCCATAAACCCGCGATCGAACGTAAAATCGAACTCTTACCCAAGCCACTATTACCGACAATCATCAATCCTGCACCTGGTTCGATCGAGATCGATAGATCCTCGACCAAAGTGCGCTGATAGTTGGGAGTCTGAAGGCTAAGGTGTTCTAGTGCTAGACGATTATCCTCAACCGTATCGATGATCGATGCTCCAGTCGGTGTAACGTCTTCTGTGAGGCTTTCATCCAACGCTCCCAAACGGCTGACTCCTGCGGCAAAAGCACTGAGTCGCTCAATTTCATCCACAACCACCGAGAGCGAATCCAGCACTTGACGAAAAGCAAAGCCAGCTTGGGCAATATCACCAAATTCGAGTTCGCCTGAAAAGTAGCGCGGCGCAACCACTAGAGACGGCAGGATAATTACCAAATAGCCATAGCCAGTGGTGAAATAATCGAGGTTGCGTTGCCATCCGATCAGCAAGCCAAAGTTGCGAATCACTTCGACAAACCGATTTTTTACCTGAGTTGATTCCTGTTCCTCACCACGATAAAAGGCGATCGCCTCGGCATTATCCCGCACATGTACGAGCCCATAACGAAAATCGGCTTCGCGCCGCAGTTGATTGAAGTTCAGCCCGATCAAGCGTTTACCAAATATAACTGTAATAGTCGTACCCGCAATCGCATAGACCACCAGCACCCCAGTTAGCGGTTTAGAGATCAACTAGAGAATACCAGTAAAAGAAATTAAAGTCATCACGGAACCAAGACCAATCAGCAGAAAGCTAAGACTGGTTGCGGTAAAAGAC
>JARCMB010000468.1 GCA_030248825.1 Pseudanabaenaceae cyanobacterium MP8IB2.15
ACTCTTTCAAAGTTATTGTCTGAGAATGGTTTCAGAGTTGTTGGCTTTTCTGGCGTTGGGCGAATTCCATATCTCTGGGGCAGTATGGTAATCGTCGCGCAAAAAGTATAGTTGCACCGTAGTTCACACTGTAGTTTACACTTGCAATTGGGTCAGAATTATTACGAGTTGAGCCTTTTTCTACTATGTCATTGCGCGATCGATTCAATGTTTCAAGGTTAGCAATCAAATATTCTTGGCTGACTGTGGGCTTTTGGCTAGCTGTTTCAGTAGCGGGGATTTTTGCGTTCAGTTCGCTCAAATATGCCCTGTTTCCTGATATTGCCTTTCCCGTTGTTGTTGTCAATGCTTCGACTCCATTCTCAGCCGATCTGACTAACGCACTGGACACCGAGAAAAAACTTACCCAACCGATCGAACAGGAACTGAAAGATTTAGAAGGTTTAGACAAACTGCGCTCAACGACTTATCCAGGTCAGAGTGTGATCAGTATGGCGTTTATGGTGGGCACAGATCTAGACACCTCTAGACGCAATGTTGAGGCTGTGCTTAAAAATCTCACTCTGCCCAAAGATTCCACTTATAAGGTGATTCCACTCAATCTCAACGAATCTGCGGCGGTGAGCTATGCCATTCAGAGTAAATCACAAGATTTGACGAAACTAGCACAAATTGCCAAAACCCAGATTTTACCTGCGATCGATCGATTGCCTGGGGTACTTAAGGTGAATTTATTAGGAGTTAGCGAACCGCCAAAGCAAATCCCCCCAAATCTTGCTCGGTTATCCCAATCAGGAAAGCTTAATCCTGCTCAAATAACCACTCAAATTCGATCGAGCTTATCTCTGCCTCAGGGTGGTTCAGCCGTGCGGTTTAACGCTCAAGAAGCTCTGTCATTCCAAGTGATCAAACGTGGTGATGCGAATACCTTGGATGTCGTCAGTGAGGTCGAGCAAGAAGTGGCGTTGCTACGGGCCAAGTTCCCCAATCTCCAAATTAGTCTGGCAGCAACTCAGGCAGATTACATCAAAGAAGCCTCTCACGCCACGATCGATTCGCTATTATTGGCGATCGCGCTTTCAGTTCTGATTATCTATCCATTTCTCTGGGATTGGCGAGCCACCCTGATTACAGCGATCGCGATTCCGATCTCACTGTCAGGCACATTTATTGTGATGGCTCTGTTTGGGCTGAACCTAGAAACGATCACCCTGCTGGCCTTGGCATTGGTAGTTGGGATTATTGTTGATGATGCGATCGTCGATGTCGAGAATATCAGTCGTCACATCGATCGAGGTGAATCTCCTTATCAGGCGGCGGTCAATGCAACGAGCGAAATTGGGCTGAATGTAACGGCGGCGACGTTTACGATTGTGGCGGTATTTCTGCCTGTGGCGTTTATGGGTGGTGGGATTGGGCAGTTTTTTAGACCATTCGGTTTGACTGTTTCGGCGGCTGTGGTCATCTCTCTGCTGGTGGCGAGAACTCTATCGCCATTGTTAGCCGCAGGTTGGCTAAAACCTCATCCCAATCGTACAGAATCGACCGATCATCCTCAGAATACTCGGTATTACAATTTACTCAAGTGGTCGCTAGGGCATCGATGGCTAGTTGTCGGTTTAGCCGTACTCAGTCTTGTTGCAGGTCTTGCGCTGATCCCTCTGATCCCACAAGGCTTTATCCCAAAGCTCGATCGAGGTGAATTTAACATTACCTATGCGGCTCCAGCGACGACATCTCTAACTGAGTCACGTCAAATTGCCGAGAAATTAGAAACTGTGGCAAGTCGATCGACTATGGTTGAGTCCGTATTTACCACAATCGGATCGCGGCAAGGAGAGCAGAATAAAGGGAATCTCTATATCAAGCTCAAGCGCGATCGACAAGGCCTTCACACTTCAGAAGTGCAGGATCGAATTCGTCAGGAATTGCCCTCGATCGCCAATACGATCGTTAGTGTTGAAGATATTCAGTTTGTCGATACAGGTGGCGAAAAGCCTTTGCAGATTGCGTTATTGGGTGACGATCAGGCTTTGTTGAGCAGTACAGCAAAAACACTCAAAACTCGCGCTCAGGCTGTAACAGGTTTAGTCGATGTCACAGCAACGGGTGAGCTCAATACCAAGGATTCGATCCTAGAAATCCAACACCTCAACACTCGTCGGGTGGCATATGTCAACGCCAATCTCGATCGATCCACGGCGCTTGGGGATGCTACTAATCAAGTCGTATCGATCGCCAAATCAATCTTACCAACTGGAATCTCGATCGATTTAGGTGGAGACTCGGAGCGCATCGGTCAGATCTTGGGCAGTTTTGGCGCAACGCTGGGACTATCAGTATTGTGCATTCTCGCTGTCCTGATTGTGCTATTCAGAAGCCTGATCGACCCGTTAGTGATCGTGTTTGCACTGCCCTTATCAGTAGTTGGAGCATTGTTAGCACTTTTAATCACTAGGAGCGACTTCGGCATGATTGCAGTGATCGGGATGGTGTTTCTGTTTGGCTTGATCAACAAAAGTGCGATCTTGATTGTCGATTACATCAACCAACTGCGGCAGTCAGGATTATCTCGGACTGAGGCGATTCTCACGGCTTGCCCGATCCGCTTGCGCCCAATTTTGATGACTACAGCTTCGACCATTCTTGGCATGTTGCCGATTGCCCTAGGTATTGGTGCAGGTTCAGAATTACGCGCCCCGATGGCGATCTCGATTATCGGCGGACTGACGACAGCGACTCTGCTCAGCTTGATTGTGATTCCTGTGATCTATGCCTTGCTTGATGACCTCCAGCCAAGGTTTACACAAAAACCTAAAATATAAAATCATTGACGTGCAATAAAACGTACGTTTAACTCGATGTTCAAGTTTTTTAAGTCTACGCTATGAGCATATAGTAAGCGATGAAGAAATAGTTTAGGTGCGATCGATCGCCGATCGATCGACAATCATCAAAAAGCGATGATCCAGCCCAAACCTCACCACTCTCACTGGTCGAAGCTCAAACTTGGATAAAAATGCTAACGGGGAGGTGCTCCTACTAGCTTCGTCTTCTGGTTCTAATCTTCATCCTCAAATACCGAGGTGCAATCTTCGTTAGTTAACTTACCAAAATCGAGAGTTCAAGATTTCTGTCTACGAAGAGTCACAAAACCAGCTCGACTCTTAAGTGAATATCGACCGCCTGAGCGACATAATCTTCCTTATTTTCCTCACAAATTTCGTCGAATAAATGCTAGGCTGAGCAGAAAATTACCTTTGTAGCTTTGCCATGCCACGTTACCAAGAAGTCCCTCTCACCAGTCTCGCTCAAGCCCTAGAGCGTGAGAATGTCGATTATATAAAAAAACTCGTTGCACTTTTAAATTCGGAAACCAAGCCAACTCGCAAAGCCGATCTGATCGCCTTAATATGTGATGCCATGCAGGCTAAAAAATTGTCAAGTCTTTGGTCGCGACTCGACAAACTGCAACAGACGGCGATCTCGGAAGTCGTCCATGCCTCAAGTCCTTTTTATCAACATGAGGCTTTTGTTGCCAAATATGGGGAATCCCCCAACTGGGGTTCGCGTAGTGGTACCTATGGATGGAATCACGAGCCTTCCTTGTTGAGTATATTCTTTTATGAGAATGAGATGCCTCCTGAGCTTAAGCGCGATCTGCTCAAGATTGCGCCTAAGCCAAAATCTTCAGTCATGAAACAGACGGAAGATCCTCTACCTAAGATGATGATGATACGGCATGAATCTCGTTACTATGAACAAGGTAGAAGTAGTCCAAAAATAACCACCAAAGAAGCTCCGTTAACGATATGCGAGATGGAGCGATTTGCCCCTCATGATTTGAGTGGAATTTTGCGATTGATTCAGATTGGAAAGATTAGCGTTAGCGACAAAACCTTCTTACCAGGTGTTGCATCGATCAAAACGATCACAGCAATACTACAAAACAGCGACTTTTATGATGACGAGCAACGCAAACAGAGAGTTGATGCCAAGAGTTATTTCGAGGAAATCGGGGCAATCAAAGCGTTTGCTTGGCCAATGCTCCTACAGGCGGCAAATCTAGTTGAAGTGTCGAATAAGAAGTTAGTGCTCTCAAAGGCAGGACTGAAAGCATTACAAGACCCTCCAGCCAACACCATCCAAACAATTTGGAAACGCTGGCTTAAAACCACATTGCTCGATGAATTTCGTCGGATTGATAATATCAAAGGGCAAACTGGCAAGGGGGCGCGAAGCATGACTGCTGTGGCAGGGCGACGGGCATCGATCGCTTCAGTAATGGCAGAATGTCCAGTTGGAGCGTGGATCGCTTTTGAGGACTTCTCTCGCTATATGCTTGCCACGAATCGTAGATTTGAGATCGCTCGATCGTTCGAGCATCTTTACATCAGCGAATCTGGTTATGGCAGTTTGCATGATTCCGCCGATTGGAAAATCTTGCAAGAACGCTATATCCGTTGCTTGTTGTTTGAGTATGCGGCAACACTCGGCATCATTGATGTTGCCTATATCGAGCCAGGTCAAGCGGAACGAGGATATAGCGATCTCTGTGGTGCTGAGGATTTCACCTTTCTCAGTCGCTATGATGGCTTAATGTACTTCCGCCTAAATTCGTTGGGTGCTTATTGCTTGGGACTGCAAAAGAATTACGTCCCCTCGACGATTCCCTCTCGTCCAATTTTACAGGTGCTGCCTAATTTAGAGATTGTGGCAAATGGTAAGGATTTGGCATCCGTGGATACGCTCATTCTCGATCTGTACTTGCAAAAAGTCTCGGATGTTGTCTGGAAGCTCGATCGACAAAAACTATTTACCGCCCAAGAGAATGGTCATCAAATCGACGAATTACTAGATTTTTTAACCGCCAAGAGCAGTACAGCCCTACCTGAGACAGCCACACAGTTTTTCAAGGATGCGAAGGAACGCACAAATAGTCTGAAAGATTTAGGCTCAGCCAAACTGATCGAATGCAGTCAAGCAAATTTGGCAGTCCTGATTGCCAATGATTCCCGTACGAAAAAATTCTGTCAGCTAGCAGGCGATCGCTACTTGGTCGTTCTCACCGAAAACGAAACCAAATTTCGTAGTGCCCTCCGTCAAATGGGATATGTGCTTCCAAGGTAGAAAATTATGACCTATGTTGCCGAGAATGCCTTGAT
>JARCMB010000092.1 GCA_030248825.1 Pseudanabaenaceae cyanobacterium MP8IB2.15
ATGATGATCGATCGATCTAAAAATTCGGCGGCGAGTGTTTCAGACATAACTGGGGCAATCGCGACCTTGTTAAGAGAAGGCATCGGCTACGTGCGTGTGGCAGGGGAGTTGTCTGGGTTCAAGGCGGCTGGATCGGGGCATCGCTATTTCTCACTTAAGGATGAGTCTGCCCAAATTGATTGCGTGATGTGGAGTAGCAAGTTTGTCAGCTTTAAGCCTGTGGATGGGATGCGGGTAATTGTGGAAGGGCGGCTGACCGTCTATCCATCGCGGGGCAAATATCAAATCGACTGCCAGAATATGATTCCTGCGGGCAAAGGGGATTTATATCTGGCATTTGAGGCATTAAAACGAGATTTGACTGCACAAGGTTACTTCGATCTGGCGAGAAAACGATCGATTCCCCAACTGCCGATTCGCATTGGTGTGGTGACATCGGCTACAGGTGCAGTCCTTCAGGATATTTTGAGTACATTAAAGCGTCGATCGCCATTTTGTCAGGTGTATCTCTGTGCCGCAACCGTGCAAGGTGTGAATGCACCAGAGGAAATTGCCTCGGCATTACGATCGATCGACCAAACTGATTGTCAGGTGATTGTGCTAGCGCGGGGTGGTGGTTCGATCGAAGATCTCTGGGCTTTTAATACTTTGCCTGTGGTGCAGGCAATCTATGACTCGCAAATTCCAGTCGTGGCGGCGATCGGGCATGAAACTGACTTTACGCTGGCTGATTTTGTTGCTGATGTCAGAGCTGCTACACCCACTGCTGCCGCCGAACTGGTGACGCAGCAGGATCGTGCCACCCTAACCGAGTCCCTAGCTAGTTTCGATCGACTACTGACGCGAAACATGAATACGGTTTTGGCTCAGCACCAGCGCAAGATCGATCGATTGTCACATAGCTATGCCTGGCAACGGTTAACGGATCGGCTGCACAACTACGATCGAACTGTCGATCGAGCCGAAATTCACCTCCAATCTGCGATCGGGGCTCATCTCAATGCTGCTCAAACAAAATTAGATTCGATCGAAGCTCATACGGAATCCTTGCATCCATTGGCTCCTTTACGACGTGGCTTTGCGTTGCTGAAACATCAAGGAAACTTTCTTACGAATAACTCATCCCTAAATGAATTTGAGCAGATCGAAATTATCCGCCAAACCGAAACTGCCTCTGTCAGAGTCGATACAGTAAATCCTATCTCACTCCCATAAACTTATGAGTCTGCAAGCCAAACCGCCATTTTGGATGTTGCTTGACGTAATCAAAAATGAGAGCTTGACTGGCTGGGCTGTTCCATTCCGGCTGCAAGTAACTCAAAGTATCCGCAGGTAGTCGATCGATCTGTAACTCTGCCCATATCAAATCGCTTTTGTCAGCGACGACGACTTTCAATTCATCGACATGTTCATAAGCACTGCTGTGGGGAGGCTTGAACTTTTTGGGAGAGAGCGTTACCCAGTCAAATTTACCACTAAATGGATGTGCGCCAGAGGTTTCGAGATGAACTCGGAGTTTTTGTTGATGCAGTACTGTGGTTAAAGGATATAGATCGTGCATCAACGGTTCGCCACCTGTGATCACCGTAATCGCGGGATTAGCAGCACTTGCCTCGGCCGCCAGCATTTTGATACTTTGGTGTGGATGCTTGCCGGCATCCCATGATTCTTTGGTGTCGCAAAACCAGCAATGGACATCGCATCCACCCAAGCGTATAAAGAAGGCACTCGCTCCCATCCAAGCTCCTTCGCCTTGAAACGAATGGAATGTTTCGACTACTGGGTATGTAATCTGAGCGGTCTGAGCGAAATTAATGGCTGGATGTTGTGCTTTCATAAAATTCGCAACTTTCCCATTTCAAACTCTTTGCTTACGTCCATAAATTAGAAATTAGCGAAATCAGCTTTGCCGATCTGCAACCACGTAAAAATCTGTTCGGCTGATAGCTCTAAATTGATGCCTGACAAAACCTGAAATGGGGCATGTCCTTGCTTTGACTTCCTAACGGATATGGCGATTGCTATATCTAAAATTACCTAAACATACTGCTAACCGAAGTATCCTCATGCACCCGCCAGATCGTTTCACCAATCAGATTAGCGACAGATAATACTTTAAGCTGCGGAAACTGCTTGTCCTCATCCATAGGTGTAGTATTTGTGACAATCACTTCTTCAAATACACCACTAGACAGCCGCTCGATCGCGGGCGGCGAAAACACAGCATGAGTCGCACAGGCATAGACTTGACGTGCACCCTGTTGCCGTAATAACTTCGCTGCTTCATAGATCGTACCTGCGGTATCGATCATGTCATCAACCAGCACCGCCGTCTTACCCGCAACATCCCCCACCACATTCATTACTTCCGCCACATTATGACTTTGGCGGCGTTTATCCACGATCGCGATCGGCGAATCATTCAGTTTTTTGGCAAATGCTCGTGCCCTTGCTACCCCACCAACATCAGGCGAAACCACTACCATGTCAGTCAGTTGTTTCTCTAGCAAATATTGAAACAACACAGGTGAACCATAAACATGATCGCAAGGAATATCAAAGTAGCCCTGAATCTGGGCAGAATGCAGATCCATTGCAATAATCCGATTCGCGCCCGACTGCACTATCAAGTTAGCTACGAGCTTGGCGGTAATCGATTCTCGTCCTGCTGTTTTTCGATCGGCCCTTGCATAGCCGTAATAGGGCATCACTGCCGTAATCTGCCGCGCCGAAGCCCGACGACAGGCATCGATCATAATTAGCAGCTCGGTCAAATGGTCGTTGACAGGGCGACAAGTTGGCTGGATCAAATAAACATCACAACCACGAATTGACTCCTGCACCTGAACATAGATTTCGCCATCGGCAAAGCTCTTCCGAACCATTGGCCCTAGCCCTAAGCCAAGGTAACGAGCTACCTCTTGCGCTAGCGGCACATTAGCTGAGCCTGCAAACAGCCTGAGTCGGTCATCACCACCAGAGAATGGCAGTACTTTCGATCTGAACTTAGTTGCTGATTGAATCACAAAAATTAACTATTTGGGTGGGCGACGGCGTTGGAGAAAGTCAGGAATATCTAATCCTGGCTTACTCAGTTTTGACTCTGGCGAAGGAGCTGGATAATTAGGCGCAGGTGCAACTACAGGAGCCTTAACAACTGCCTGCTGTTTCCTCGATTGCTGTTGCACAGGAGCTTTATGCGGTGCAAATCCCGTCGCAATGACGGTAATTCTGATTTCACCTTCCATTTTTTCATCAATTACAGCACCAAAGATAATATTGGCATTTTGATCGACCACTTCATAGATCGTCTCGGCTGCCGCATTAACTTCATGCAAAGTCATATCTGGCCCACCAGTGATGTTAAACACAACACCGTTAGCCCCTTCGATCGAAGACTCTAGCAGTGGCGAAGAGATCGCAGTCATTGCGGCTTCACGCGCACGGGACTTGCCAGAACCCATGCCAATTCCCATTAGGGCTGAACCAGCATCTGCCATCACGGCACGGATATCGGCAAAATCGACGTTGACTAAGCCAGGGATGGTAATAATGTCAGAGATCCCCTGAACACCTTGGCGCAGAATATCATCCGCAACGCGAAATGCCTCCTGCATTGGGGTTTGCTCGGATATCACCGTTAAAAGCTTGTCATTCGGAATAATGATTAAGGTATCAACTCGGCTTTGTAGGGCCTGAATCCCTTCTTCAGCTTGTTGGGTGCGCCGTCTACCCTCAAAGTTAAATGGGCGAGTCACAACGCCAACGGTTAAAGCCCCAGCCTCTTTTGCCACTTCGGCAATAATCGGTGCAGCACCAGTGCCAGTACCACCACCCATCCCTGCCGTGATAAATACTAAGTCAGCACCCTCAAGCGCATGGGCAATTTCATCTCGCGATTCTTCGGCGGCTTTCTGACCGATCGCGGGATTTCCACCCGCACCTAAGCCTCTAGTTAATTTTTGACCCATCTGAAATCGCTTGGAAGCACAAGATTGCAACAGAGCTTGAGCATCTGTATTCACTGACCAAAACTCAACACCAGTGACTTCACTAGCGATCATGCGGTTGACAGCATTGCCGCCGCCACCACCGACACCGATGACTTTAATTCTTGCTACGCTGCCAAGCATAATGTTGTCTTGGTTTGAGTCGATTCCCATTTGTTGCCTAATGTTATTACGAGAGTGACCCAAATGGATTACAGAGTTGTGCATTTGCCCTGATGTTTCATTGGTCATTGCATTAGTGATCGCTATATCCGACAGTTTACTGTGGTTAGACTCACAAGAGTTATTCAGAAACTCAGAGTCTTCGTCATTATGTCTCATTGTTTATGGATCTTATGTATCATCATGACTACAAATAGAGGGGAAGTCAAATGGGGAAGTTATACAGAAATCCATATTATGTCTAACTAGGAGCTAATTGCTACTAAATATAGAATTTTGCTGCGAATAAATCATTAGTCAGAAATGATTATTCTAAGTTGTGATTCTAAGTCTATTTAAGAATAGTCTTAAATATAAATTTTGCACATAATTCTACGGCTTGCTAGGAGGAATTGCAATCCTAGAGCTAGAAGTCATGCCAAGAAAAGGTGATTTAGAATCGGTTAAGTCTATATAGGCAACGGTTTTTGGGTCTACTTTTTTAGATAGAAATCTTAGCTGATCCAGCGTTTCTAACTGCTTCACAAATTCTGTGGGTGAATATGTACCGACATGGACAGTGCCTAATTCACTACTTAGGACTAGATTAGTTTCATCACGCCAGTCAATCTGGGATATTTTGACATTACTGCGCTTAACTTGTTTATAGAGACTGTTCCATAAAACGATATTTCGATCGGTCAGACCCAAAACTGTCAACTCTGGTTTCTTCAACTGCGGCGGATAACTCTGTAATGGTATCCAAGCTCCTTCAGCATCTAGCAGTCCTGCTTGTCCGCCCCGTGTGGCATTAGCGATCGGAGTCCGCTCTTGGACTTGCACGGTCAGCTTAGAGGGGAAAAGTGTGCGGGTAACTTTGCTGACACGCACTGGAGCGGATGCTTCTAACTTCGTGATAATTGCCTGAGGTTGCACCTGAAAAATCGACTCAGGATATGTCACAGGTACAAGCTTTTGCAGGGTCTCTTGAGACAACAGACGATTGCCCTGAATATCAATCTGACTAGGGCTGCGTAATAGCCAGTCGGGCAAAGTTGCGATCCAGACCATGCCACCTGTCATACCACTGATAAATAGTAGCTGCCAGACCCTTTGAAAAAACTTGACCCGCCGTTTTTGTCTAATCTGGCTGCGGCGGGCAGCAAAATCAATTTCATAGGAGGAATCGAGGTGAGGAAGCTCCGATCTCATTGCGATAACCTGCGTCTGTTTACTTGTCAATGAACCTGTCTAGGACATATCGGTTCCACAATAGTTTACCGCTTAAAAAATTTCAACTTAGAAACGGCGTAATTTCAGCAAAATATTTTGTGTCGGTATAATTATAATCAGTTTGCTTGAATTTAGTTAATTACGTTGGGAGTCTGAATTATGCTTGAGCAGGGATCGATTAGCATCCATACTGAAAATATCTTTCCCATTATCAAGAAAGCCCTTTACTCGGAACGAGATATTTTCTTGAGGGAGCTGATTTCTAATAGTGTTGATGCCATTAGTAAATTTAAAATGGTGTCTTTTTCGGGAGAGCCCAGTGGTGAAATTCTAGAGCCTTCGATTAGCGTCACCGTCGATCGAGAGAAAAAACAGATCACAGTCACAGATACTGGCATTGGCATGACCGCCGACGAGGTGAAGAAGTACATCAACCAAGTGGCTTTTTCTAGTGCAGAAGAATTTATCCAGAAATATAGTAGCAACACTGGCAACAGCGATCAGCAAATCATTGGGCACTTTGGACTGGGCTTTTACTCGGCTTTTATGGTGGCGGGTCAGGTTGAGATCGATACTCTGTCATATCAGACAGGGGCGCAAGCAGTGCATTGGTCATGTGATGGTTCGACCACTTTTACACTGGATGATAGCGATCGAACGGCAATTGGCACAACGATTACGCTCACACTCCAAGAGGACGCGGCAGAATTTCTGGAATCTTCTGAGGTCAAGCGGATCATTCGTAACTACTGCGACTTTATGCCTGTACCGATTTCCTTAAATGGCGAAGTCGTCAACAAGCAAAAAGCTCTGTGGGATCAGTCGCCTAAAGCCGTAAGCAAAGAAGATTATCTGGAGTTTTATCGGTATCTCTATCCGTTCCAAGAAGATCCTCTGTTCTGGATACATCTGAATACTGACTACCCGTTCATTATCAAAGGCATTCTCTATTTCCCCAAAATTAAAGCCGATATTGACCCCAACAAAGGACAGATCAAACTGTTCTGCAATCATGTATTCGTCAGCGATAACTGCGAAGATGTGATCCCCAGATTTTTACTACCATTGCGCGGCGCGATCGACAGTACCGATATTCCGCTCAACGTATCACGCAGCTTTTTGCAAGGCGATCGAAAGGTTCGCAAGATCCAAGAATACATCGCCAAAAAAGTAGGGGACTATCTCAATCAGCTTTATACAGATTCACGCGAGGAGTTTTTGCGCTGTTGGCAAGATATCAGCCTGTTTATGAAATTTGGCTCAATGAACAGCGACAAGTTTTATCAGCAGGTCAAAGAGATTTTGGTTTACCCAACCTCGGCCGATCCTGCGAGTAATCCTGAAGGTACGAGTGAATTTGGTGACTACACCACGCTTCAAACTTACTTGGAACGCAACAAAGAGCGGCATGAAAATCGGGTGTTTTATACTTCCGATCCTGTTGCCCAATCGACTTATATCAACCTACACAAGAGTCAGGACTTAGAGGTAATTACGCTCGATTCGCCAATTGACAGCCACTATGTGCATTTTCTCGAACGTGAGTTCAGCGAGGTCAAGTTCACGCGGG
>JARCMB010000093.1 GCA_030248825.1 Pseudanabaenaceae cyanobacterium MP8IB2.15
GATCAGAGTTTTAAAGTCCATAGGAAGTTCAAATAGGTTAGAACAATTATCAATGACCAACGACCAATTACCAATTACCAATTATCAATGACCAACGACCAATTACCAATTACCAACGACCAATTACCAAATCAAATTTAACAAAATCAGTATGGCAGCTATCAGACTGAGATTTCTCTGACTAGCGGCGTGATCTCGCCCATGGCTTTTCCTTCGGTACGGTTGGATATTCAGCGTTTACTAATCTAATCGGTTGGAGATCGCTAACTCTGCTTCGATCGAAACCATAGGGCTTTAACTAAACGAATTCGATCGTAGTCGTGTCTCTCTTGCAAATGGTCGAACACATTTCGGAGTGATTCTGCGCCGACAGTTTCGATCGCTTTGATAATCTCTTCTTGATGCTCTGGTGAGATGATGCGGGTAATCTCAAGCTGATGACCAAGTTCGATCGATTGTGCGAGGTGCGACCAGACTGTTGATGGTTTTAGTTCTCGCTGTTGGGCAATTTCAGAGATGTTTAAACCTTGCTCGAATAGTTCTAAGGTTTGAAGCTGAGTTTTAGATTGGTTCTGAGAGCTTGATTTTTTGCTAGAGTCTGGGTGATCTTGTTGATAAGACTGGATTGCGGCGATAAACTGCTCACTGTACTGAGTCAACTTTCGATCTCCCACGCCTGAAAGTTGCCGAAATGCTTCTAGGGTAACGGGTTGCTGCTGCGCCATTAGCTTGAGCGTGGAGTCAGAGAAAATCACATAAGGCGCGACAGATTGCTGATTTGCGATTTGTTTCCGTAGCGATCGCAACTGGTCAAATAACGCCTCTACCGTATCTCGACGCGAATTATCTTGACTATCACTTCGATCGACTTGAACCTTTGTCGGCACAGCAATATTAACTACACGCTTCGATCGTAAGATCTCCCAACTCAGATCGTTAAGTTTGAGTTGACCATAACCATCTGTCGTTTGCGCCAGCAAGCCTTGATGCAGCATCGATCGACCCAGTATTTTCCACTCATCAGCCGTTTTATCCTTACCAATTCCATAAGTTGAGAGCTTCTCATGTCCATATTGTTGAATCTTCTCTTTTTTGGCACCTCTCAATACATCAATAATATACGCCATGCCAAATCTTTCATTGGTGCGAGCGATACAAGAGAGGAACTTCTGCGCTTCAACTGTCCAGTCCTGCAAGGGTTTGGGATTACGGCAGTTATCGCAGTTGCCACAATTACCAGTGAACGTTTCACCAAAATAGCGCAATTGGATCGTGCGCCGACATTCCGTACCCTCGGCATAGTCCACGACCTGACGCAGTTGCTGATGCGCGATCCGTTGCTCCTCTTCTAATCGATCGCCAGTTTGCGGATCGACTTTTTGCTCGATCAAATATTTCAATCGCTCGATATCCTGATATCCCAAAAATAAAGCACAGTGAGATGGTTCATCATCACGTCCTGCTCTACCTGATTCCTGATAGTATCCTTCGATATTGCGGGGCAAATCGTAGTGAATCACAAACCGCACATCAGGTTTATTAATACCCATGCCAAAGGCAATCGTGGCGACCATAATCCTCGCATCATCGCGAATCCAGCGATTTTGATTAGCTTCTCGCTCCTTGCTATTCATCCCACCATGATAGGGAATTGCGATAATCCCATCTTTTTGTAAACTTTCGGCAATCAGTTCGACACTCTTACGACTAAAACAATAGATAATCCCCGCACCTGGATTGCGCTGAATTTGACGTAATAGCTCGGCATAGGATTGCTGCTTTCCTTGCTTGGCAATCACCTCATAATAGAGATTGGGGCGATTGAAACTAGCAATGTGAATCATCGGTTGCCGCAGTTCCAATTGGGTGAGAATGTCTTGCCTAACTCGTTCTGTCGCTGTTGCGGTCAATGCCATGATCGACACTTGCGGATAGCGAGATCGTAACTGTTTGAGCTGGCGATAATCGGGGCGAAAGTCATGTCCCCATTCCGATACACAGTGAGCCTCATCCACAGCAACGCCTGATATGCCAATTTGAGCATTGACTCGATCGAGGAAAGTCAAAAAATTTGGGTTAAACAAGCTTTCGGGGGCGACATATAGCAATTTAATCGTGCCTGCAAGGATTCGATCGATCCGCTCTTGGCGTTCAACCTCGCTCAAGCTGCTATTCAGAAATGTCGCACCAATGCCATTTAGTTCGAGCGCGGCGACTTGATCTTGCATCAGGGCGATCAATGGCGATATCACCAGAGTAAGCCCCGATTTGAGCAAGGCTGGGAGCTGAAAGCAGAGAGATTTCCCGCCCCCAGTCGGCATAATAATCAGGGCATCACGGTTAGCGAGAGCTGCCTCGACAATCTGGTCTTGCCCCACCCGAAAACTGTCGTAGCCAAAATATTGTTTAAGGGCCTGTTGGGGTGAAAGCATGGCAATTGTGTAGAAATATATAGAAATAACAGTAAGATCGAACGTGTAGTCTACAAAAATAATATAACCGCGTGCAGTCAAAAACTTTTGAGTTAAACGATTCTCATGTAGAGAAAACACCTAACTTTAAATCTCAAGATGTAACTCAGGATAGGGAGTTACCTTTCACTCTTCAAGATCTAAAAGCTGCGATCCCACCTGAATGTTTTCAACCAGTTCTATGGAAATCAGTTTTTTATCTAGTTCGCGATCTCTGTGTAATTGGGTTGCTTTATTCGATCGCCAGCTATCTCGATTCTTGGTATTTCTGGCCGATATTTTGGTTGATGCAGGGGACGATGTTCTGGGCGTTATTTGTGGTTGGTCATGACTGTGGTCATCAATCTTTTTCTAAAAGCAAAAAGCTGAATGATTTGATTGGGCATTTTTGTCACACCTTAATCCTTGTGCCCTATCATGGATGGCGGATCAGTCATCGCACCCACCATCAAAACACGGGCAACATCGATACAGACGAAAGTTGGTATCCTGTAACCGAATCCAAGTATCGCATCATGCCTTGGTATGAGAAGCTATTTCGGTTTAACGTATTGCTTATAGCTTATCCAATCTATCTATTCCGCCGTACTCCCGGTAAGGCTGGATCTCATTTCTTACCAAGTAGCCCGATCTTCCGTCCAGCCGAAAAATGGGATGTGATTACCAGTACCGTGTTGTGTACGATCATGATTGGTTTACTGGCAGTTCTGTCTTTTCAATTTGGCGCATTATGGTTGCTGAAATACTATCTCGGCCCATACGTTGTGTTTGTGATCTGGCTCGATCTGGTCACATTTATGCATCATACCGAACCAACTATTCCTTGGTATCGCGGTCAGGATTGGTATTTTCTTAAGGGGGCACTTTCAACGATCGATCGGGATTATGGCTTCATTAACAATATCCATCATGATATTGGTACGCATGTCGTCCATCATATGTTTCTCAATATGCCTCACTACAATTTGTTGAAGGCAACGGAGGCAATTAAGCCAATTTTAGGCAACTACTATCGCAAATCTAATCGATCGATTCTGTCGGGATTTCTCCACTCTTGTGCAACTTGTCACTTTGCTCCAGACACTGGCGGCAAGGTATATCACCGTTCTAAAGAGAGTTTGAGCTGAGTTTAACTATTCTCTGATCCAAAAAAAAATTGCACTGAATTTATGAGTTCAGTGCAATTTTTGTTTGAGAGTTATTTTGATGAACTGGCAAGATACTCACAAGCAGTGAATTCTCTAGGATTCACGATTAGAGCTTCTCAAGATATTTAAGTAAATCAGCCATTTCCTGAGGTTTGGGTTGAAACATCGGCATCGGCGGAGTTTCGCCACTCACCACCTGATGAATCATCTCAACTCTGGAGAGGCGACCAGAGACACTATGCAGACTGGGCCCAACTTTACCGCCTGCCCACTGACCGTGACAATCGGCGCAATTCATTACAAATATAGATCTGCCGTTAGCCGCATCACCCGTCAAACTTAGAACTGTCTGAGTGTAGGGGTCGATCTGTGGCTGCATTGCTAGTAATATCGCCACAATCGCACCAAAAATTAGCGCGGCGATCGAAATTGGACGAACCAGATTTGGACTTGGATCTTGACTTGTGCCCTTAACCTCGTCTGAAATCATATGATGGTGATTACCTGCCTGAGCAGATTCTTTAACCTGATCTTTCACGACATCAGTCAATATGTTATTTACCGAATTTAGTCCTTCATTACTCACAGCTAAACTCAATTAAGGATTAATAAGTGGATCTGAAATCTTAGAAAATTAAAAAAGAAGTATAAGAAACTTAATATTTCCAGTATATATTAACAAAATCTCGCTACTAATAGTTTTTGTTTATTTTAGAGACATCCTAAGACTTATAATCTAGGGCATATCTCTATTACATAAGGAACGATTTAAAGTATGGGAGGCAATGATCGCTTGCTACGGGCAGCGCGGGGTGAAGAATTAGATCGTCCGCCTGTCTGGATGATGCGGCAAGCAGGGCGTTACATGAAGGTGTATCGAGATCTACGGCAAAAGTACCCAACATTTCGCGAACGCTCGGAAGTTCCTGAGTTAGCCGCCGAGATTTCGCTCCAGCCATTTCGAGCCTTTAAGCCCGATGGTGTGATCATGTTTTCTGACATTCTCACGCCCTTACCTGGGGTGGGAATTGACTTCGATATTATTGAAAGTCGTGGCCCGATCATCGATCCACCGATTCGCAGCCAAGCCCAGATCGATGCGATTCACGAATTCGATCCTGAAGCCGCAGTACCTTTTATCAGGCAAATCCTCAAGACGATCAAGCATGAAGTCGCCGATCAGGCAACGATCTTAGGTTTTGTCGGTGCGCCTTGGACATTGGCAGCTTATGCGATCGAAGGTAAAAGCTCCAAAGATTATGCCGTGATCAAAGCTATGGCTTATTCTGAGCCGAAGATGTTACATAGCTTCTTGTTGAAACTAGCAGAGGCGATCGCGGTTTATGTGCGGTATCAGATCGACTGTGGCGCTCAGGTCGTGCAGATTTTCGATTCATGGGCGGGGCAGTTGTCACCTTCTGACTACGAAACGTTCGCGTTGCCCTACGAAAAGCTGATAGTCGATCGAGTCAAAGCCACACATCCCGATACACCCCTAATCCTCTACATCAACGGCAGTGCAGGCATTCTCGATCGATTACCCAAAACTGGAGTCGATGTGATCAGTCTGGACTGGACAGTAGACATGGCGGAAGCTCGCGATCGAATCGGACATCATATCGGTGTGCAGGGTAATCTCGATCCATGTGTGCTATTCGGCAAGCAGGAACACATTCGCGAACAGATCCACGCCGTGATTCAAAAAGCAGGCAAAAAAGGACACATTATGAATCTGGGTCATGGCATTCTTGCCACCACCCCAGAAGAAAATGCCCGTTTCTTCTTTGAGACTGTGAAGGACTATAAATACTAGGTAATGCCAAAAAGAGTTTTCATTACTGGTGCTAGTGGCTGTGTGGGGCATTATTTGGTCGAATCCTTATTGCAACACACAGACTACGAGCTGTTTTTACTGGTGCGGAATCGAGATAAGTTGAAGGTCGATCTGACTGTGCGCTCTGGCACAACCGTGATCGAAGGGGGGATGCAGGACATAGCGCAACTCAAGCCACTCTTGGCAACAATGAACTATGCAGTCAGTGCCGCCGCCGCGTGGGGCGGTACGGTTGAGGTGTTTGAAACTAATGTCTACAAAACTGTGGAATTATTTCAGTCGCTCGATCCGCAAGTTTGCGAACGTGCCATCTATTTTTCCACGGCCAGCATCCTCGACCAAAATAACCAATTACTCAAAGAGGCTGACACAATCGGGACGGATTATATTCGATCGAAATATGCGTGTTTGAGTCAACTAGAGAAACTGCCAATTCGAGATCGCCTGATTACCGTATTTCCGACCCTAGTATTTGGTGGGGATAAGACTGGCAAACCTTTTTCTCACCTGTCTTCAGGTTTAAAAGAAGTAGCGAGTTATATCAATCTAATTCGCTGGCTCAAAGGCGAAGGTAGCTTTCATTTTATTCACGGGGCGGACATTGCCCAGATTATTACGCATTTACTAACTGTCGATCGACCCTACGAACATTACCCCGCTAGATCGGTGATGGGGATGCCTAGACTAACAGTGAATCAAGCGATTGCTGATGCTTGTGAGTATTTACATAAGCGCGTTGGTTGGCAGATCAATCTCACGCCAGGGCTAGCTAACTTGATTATCAGGCTGTTTAATATTAAAGTCGCACCTTGGGATCGGTTTTGCATTCAGCAACGCCACTTTACTTATGATGTTGTAACTCCAGAAAACTTTGGTTTAGGATCGGCATATCCTGACCTAGCTAGCCTGTTAGCAGAGATCTAATCACATACGGATTGAATATCTATGGAAGCTTCTAAGAAACCGTCACCTACTATAGTCACGATCCGTTTAGCAGGCTATGGAATGCTTGCGCTAGTTTTGGTTGACTTTCTGAACCTGCTATTTCCATTTGAAATAACCAATCCAGTGTGGGGTGTTCAGGTAATTGGGGCTTTAGCCGAACGAACGGTCTTACCTTTACTGGGAATGATGCTGGTGTTTTACGGCGATCGAAGCTATCGCACAGATCGAGAATTTAAGATCCTCCGAGGTCTATCTTGGGTAACTATTGGACTAGCAACGATCTACGCCCTCGC
>JARCMB010000094.1 GCA_030248825.1 Pseudanabaenaceae cyanobacterium MP8IB2.15
CTGAAATCGGCAATACGGCCCAGGCACGAAGGTCAGAATCCAAAACAAAGACAGAAACCAGCGATAGAACTGAATTAGCAGAATTGCGATGAGTTTCATGTTCGCGAATCAGTTTCAGATTCAGGCTAAACGAATTTCTTAAATACCAGTGTCACATTATGACCACCAAACCCAAATGAGTTTGACGTGGCAATATTAATCTTCATCGGGCGCGACTTGTGAGCAACATAATCGAGATCGCACTCAGTGTCAGGATTTTCGAGATTAATTGTCGGTGGCGCACAATCGCGTTCTACCGCTAACACAGTTGCGACCGCTTCAATCCCCCCCGAACCGCCCAAGAGATGCCCTGTCATTGATTTCGTCGAGCTTACCGCTACCTTGTAGGCGTGTTCACCCAAAACTTTTTTGATCGCTTTGGTTTCGGTCGAGTCATTTGCCGAAGTGCTAGTACCGTGAGCGTTAATGTAGTCCACCCGATCGGGCATGACATTACCATTCTTGAGCGCGAGTGACATCGCTCGTACTGCCCCTTCACCATCAGGCGAGGGCGAAGTCATATGGTAGGCATCGCAAGTCGCACCGTAACCGATAATCTCGGCATAAATCGTGGCTCCCCGCGAGATCGCATGATCTAGATTCTCTAAGATTAAAATTCCCGCCCCTTCACCCAACACAAAGCCGTCTCGATCTCGATCGAACGGACGTGATGCATGGGCAGGATCATGATTACGGGTAGACATGGCCCGGGCAGAGGCAAAGCCAGCAAAGCTCAAAGGCGTAACCGCAGCTTCAGTCCCGCCACAGATCATGGCTTGGGCATATCCACCCTGAATCAAGCGAAACGCATCCCCAATCGCATTAGAACCCGCCGCGCACGCCGTCACCGTGCAAGAACAGGGTCCTTTCGCGCCTGTTTGGATTGCTGTCAGCCCCGCCGCCATATTGCCAATCATCATCGGAATCATAAACGGACTACAGCGATCTGGTCCCTTTGTCAGCAAGATTTCCGACTGATCTTCCAACACTTTCAGCCCGCCGATGCCAGTACCAATCAGTACTCCAACTTGAGAAGCATTAAGTGGAGTAATTTCGAGCTTGGCATGGGCGACCGCTTGCAAACTCGCAGCTACAGCAAACTGAGCAAAGCGATCCATCCGCTTTGCTTCTTTTCGATCGAGGTAGTCATGAGGGTCGAAGCCTTTGACTTCCCCTGCAATTCGACAGTCATGCCTAGAGGCATCAAAGCGGGTAACAGTAGCGATGCCATTGCGACCTGTAACTAATCCTTGCCAATAGTCTTCAAGATTATTGCCAATGGGCGTAATTGCACCCAGACCAGTTACAACTACGCGAAAAGGAGGCTGAGAGTTTTGCATGTCAGTTATCTGTTATCGGTGATCAGCTATTTAGTTTTTAGCGATCAGCTTTTTCGTATTAGTCATGAGCTAATCAGTCTGTGCGCTAATCAGTCGCTTTACTTACTAATCGACTTACTAACTGCTCTGTACTTACTACTACTTGCTATCACTACGACTGTTTGCTGTTAGGCTACTGCCTTCTTGCTATCAATATAATCCACAGCATTTTGGACTGTAGCAATTCCTTCGGCATCTTCATCGGGAATCTCAACGCCAAATTCTTCTTCGAGAGCCATAACTAGTTCTACTGTATCCAGGGAGTCGGCTCCAAGATCGTTAGCAAAACTGGCTTCTGGTTTAACTTCGGCAACTTCTACGCCAAGTTGCTCTGCCACAATACCTTGAACTTTTGAAAGAGTGTCGCTCATCTAAATATCTCTATTTGCAGTGAAAATTTTAGCGTTCTTAATTTTATCGGATAAGGGTAGCTTAATTTACAAAAACCAAGAATTACCTCAACCATGTACCACTTGTTTAACTGGAATGCCATCGATCACCAGTTGGCTGACCAAAAAATCCCAAAAAAATTGTGGTTTGACCTTATCTCTAGTCAAACCACAAAAACAACTTAATTAATATCTGAAATTAGATTTTATCGATCGAATGCTGACGAATTAAGCTGATACAGGACTATTAGCTTCATTACTAGCTTCAGCTTTTTTCCAGCTTCTGGGCATTTTTAGATCATCAGGATCGACATAGTGACAAGTTGCATCGTCCAAACAGATTAACGCCCAACCATTTTTGTTAACATCAATCAATTTATAGGAAGATTCCAACACGAAAAATCCTTTGTGATTGCGAGTATCGGGTCTGACTCTAACATTATCAATCATTGTCTTTCTCCTTTTTTTAAATAGTAAATAGTTGAAAACTTTAAATTTCCTATAAATCTACTTAGAATCAGGTATTTAAAATAAATACTTGAACTAAAAGTTATAGGGAATGGTCGAAAATATTAATTTAATTATTCAACTAGGCTAGCACTACCAATCAAGATAGTGTGTTAAGTTTCCTAGAGTTTTTGCGACCTCGAAGTAAAGTTGTGTAATGTTAGATTAATTAACAGAAATAGAGTTGGATTCGACCCGAATTTTGTCCTGAATCTTTTAAGAATTCTCTTCAAAAACCCACTTTCTTACTCGTTCTAGCTGCGCCCAATCAGGTCTACGTCGCTTGCCATCTTCAAAATTCTCAACAATTTCTGGCTTCAGATCTTTTACTAACATCAACCAATTTTGGGCAGCTTCAATGTGTTCGCGCACACCTGTCTGTGAGGTTTCTAACATTGCAATCGCCAGATTAATTCTCGCTTGCGGATCTTCAGGGCTGAGTTTAACTGCGGTTTTTGCAGCTTTAAAAGCCAGACTGGGCTTTCGATCGATCAAATATAACCAAGATAGGCAAATCCAGCTACTGGCGACTTTGGGCGTGCGATCGCATACCTGTTGAAACAAAGGGAGCAGAGTTGCGACATCTTCCCCTGCTTTATAGCGTTCCAGTCCTTGATTGAATAGTTCTTCAACAGTTGTTTCAGTCATCGATTGTCATTTCACCAATTATCAATTACAAATTATCAACCCTCAACGATCAATTATTGACGATCGCGGTCATTGTCATGCATTCAATCATGCAATCCTAAGTGCTTTTGGATTTGCTTGAGCGTTTTGTAAATTTCGGGGAGGCGGCGAAATAATACAGTGGCTTTGATGAAGGTCTTAGCAGGAATCGCGGGAGCACCAATCACCTGAGCACCTGCGGCGATATCTTGGGGAATGCCTGACTGGGCAGCAGCGACAACTCGATCGCCAATTTTGACATGGTTTGCCACGCCGACCTGTCCTGCTAAAATCACGTTTTTGCCAAGTGTCGCCCCACCCGCTAAGCCAGCTTGACCTGCCATCAGACAATGTTCACCTGTGATACAACCATGACCGATCTGGACTAAGTTATCGATTTTAGTCCCACGTCCGATCCGAGTATCTCCAACAGCACCTCGATCGACTGCGGCATTACAACCAACTTCGACCGAATCTTCTAAAACAGTGCGTCCTGCTTGCTGCATCTTCACCCAAGAGCCATCAGGATTCGGCACAAACCCAAATCCCTCTGCCCCAATCACCGCGCCGCTATGAATCACGCAGTCGTTCCCGATCATGCTACGTTCGTGAATCACGCAATTGGCATGGAGAATTGTGCGATCGCCGATCGACACTTTAGGATAAATCGTGACGTTGGGGTAAATCGCAACTCGATCGCCGATCGTTACACCTGATTCGATCGCGACATGAGCACCAATATAAACATCCGCCCCGATCTGTACGTCTTCAGCAATCACCGCACTAGGATGAATCCCTGTAGCAGGCTTTTGGGGTTGATAAAACAACGAAATCGCCTGAGCAAACAATAATCGAGGCTGGGCAACGACAATATGCGGAATGCCACGAGCTTTGACAACCTGAATTACCTCAGCATCTTGATTAACCAGCAAGGCTCCCGCTTTGGTTTCTGCTAGTTGGGTAAAAAAACGACTGCTCTCGATAAATCCCAGATCTAAAGGCTGTGCTTCTGACAGAGTAGCCACGCCAGTAATCTCTGGATTACCGCAACTTAGATCGAGGTGATCTGCGGGCAAATTCACACCTAGCTGTTCTAGCAACTCACTAAATTTCATCGGCATTCAAGGTCAAAATCCTAATCTGATACGATCATGTCCTGAATTAGCCACTTATTATCTTTGCGGACAAGCATATATTTGACATCATAGCTAGTATCCGTCTTGGAAGCATCAGAATCGAGATTACCGTTGCTGAAGAAATTGCGTGTCTCCGAAATTTTTGCGACGACACTAGCTTTATCATCGCCTTCAGCCTTAAAGTCAGTGACTTCGGACGGTTTGGAAATGTATTGCATATAAGAACTGGTGGTTTTGAGTTCTTCAGCCCTCGATCGCCATTCCGATAAGACTGGTTCTGCCAAGATTTGATCTAAAGTGGCAACTTCATATTCCTTACCCAAGGCTTTTGATTTGATCGCTTGCCAAGACTCCACAATTTTAGCTGCACCTTCTTGATCGATTGGACCAGACTGAGCCGCAATAGTCGTAGCAACTGTGCCTGGTTGTTCCAGTAAAGGTGGAATCAGGGGACTCTCTAGAACGATTAAAGGTTCACTCGAAGCAGGACTGATTAGCGATCGCCATGCCCACGAAGCAAGCGCAAAAATACCACTGACAGCAGCTAAAGCGATCAATATCACAACCAAGAAGCGCATAGGTTGGACTTTGCGTCTGGGTTTTGGATTAGATGGGAGCCTTTTTACTTCTCTAGTAGCCTCTTTGAATTTCGGCTCTTTTAACTCTTTTGATTTGGCAACTGCTGCCGCATTGCTAGAGTCATTGTCACCATTAAACCTAGGCTCAGACCTAGCTTCAAGACCATTATTACTTGGTTGACGATCTGGTTTAGGTCGATCGAGTAATGAGGTACGCCCACTCGCACTCAATCGCTCTGGTGTATAAGTCGGTAAACCATTCGAGGTGTTCGGTTCTGGAGCAGGTTTAGCAAAAGAGCTATCTCCAAATGGGCGCGAAAAAGATCGATTGGAAATGTTGGCAATATTCCACTCAGATCCAGCAAAACCATTACTGACAGGTAACTCTTCTAAATAAGCTTGCACTTGATCGTCGGCGAAATAGTCCCGTAGAGAAACCGTCTGATTAGCTAGATCGCGAAAATGTGGGTAAACTTCTTCTTGGAGCCATCTTTCGCAATATAAGCACAGACCTGGCAAAAGGTCGGGAGAATCTTCTGAGTGAGAACGAATAAATTCAATTTGGTCTTGCTCCTGACTCTGCTCCATCGCATCACTAGCTTCTTCAGTTTGCCCTAACAACAACGCACATACTGCCTGCTCTAGACGCACATCTTGCTGGCTGCTCAGCTTTACCAATAGTCCTTTAGCGCGTCGCACCAATGCAGGCTGACGTTCAGAAAAGCCCCGCGCAATTAAAGCGTAGACAGCTAAGTAACTAGCGACTGGTGAAGGACGACGGGCTTCATCCTCAAATAGAGTTTGTTGCTCTGAGGAGGTCATGTAGCCGCGTAGCTGTTGAATGAAGCGCAAGAAGTCATCAATATTTAATCCAGAGGAGTCATTGCCTGAACCATCAATCCCTTTTCTTGCTTCCAACATTTCTTGGAGTAGCAGTAACCCTTGGTTGTGTTCTGAAGCTTTAAAGTCAGATACTGCCAGCAATTCTAAGATCCGATAGGGACGAAGCTTGAACAGGTCTGTTTGAATTTCGTTGCGAATATTTACGAATAGCCCTTCACGCAACAATAGCTCTTGTCCTGCCTCCAAGGATTGGGCGGCAATTTCATAATGACCTTGTTTCCAATGCTCTCGTCCTAGATCTAGATATGTGATCGCTACGGTGAGGATGATGTCTGGATTACTGCTTGAGACTTCACCCGCCCGTTCGGATAAACGATCTAAACGTTCGGGTCGATCGATTGATAATCTTGAATTAGGTAAACCAGAACTAGTTAAATTGGCAGGTCGATTAGCTGTGTTTCGGAAATAAGACTGGCTAACATGCAAAACTTGTTCGTAAGAGCCTAACTCTAGAAGCAGCAATAACACTCCAGCTAGATCTCGATCGTCGATTTCAATTGTTGGTGGGGCGATTACATTTTTTTGTTCTTTCGCTCGTTCTTGGGCAGGAATTTCACCTGAACCTGTCGCTGATAAGGCTACTTCAGGTTTTAGATCGGATCTTAGAGGCTTGATATCTCCGTTGAGATTGCTTTGTTCCAGCTCGTCCTGTAGCCCAGGGAAAACTTTAGCGTCATAGGCTTGTCGTTGAGGCGTATCGCTAAGTACTGCATAGGCTTGATCTAATACCTTGCGACGAGATGCGATCGCATCGTCGGAATATTCTCGTCGAGGCATAGAGAGGACTCGATCTCGATGAGCCTGCTGGATCTGCTCCGTACTGCACTGAGGCGGTAAGCCAAGAATGCGATAGTAGTCTAGAGGGATTCGCACCGTTTACATCCTAAAATAAAATACTAGTACTAGTTCGATAATGCAGCATTACACAACCTCAGCTCTGCGCCTACAAGCTTCGATCGACTTCTAGAAATTTCTAGAAGTAATGTTTCCCCAGTGGACATCTCAAGAATCTAACGCCCGAATTATACATTAAGAATTTGGGTGTAGGTATATCTTTTGCGTCTTCTTTTACCTTTTTATTGATTCATTTAGGTCTTTCAGACCCAATTAGACCCTAATTTACTCAGCTAGAGGTTTCGAGATTGACTTATGGACGGATAATTTTTGATATGAGCAACATAGTTGGGCATGATATCATACTGAACTAGTTTTTCGTGCCTAAACTCAAAATCCAATCTAATTTTTAGGCTCAACTGCATCAGCAAATTCAGTTTGCGACTTGGTAGATTGTGTTTAAATTAGACATTAGCTACACAAATAAGTACAGTTCACAGGTAAACTAAACAGCAGAACTTAGACAATAATCAGCAGACTTTAGGAAATTTGCATCAATGATTCAAGCAGCTACCTCTTCCTCTCTTCAGTTAACGGCAGCCGAAGTAGCCATCCTCTATGAGGATATGGTTCTGGGGCGGACATTTGAGGATAAGTGCGCCGAAATGTACTATCGCGGCAAAATGTTTGGATTTGTGCATTTATATAATGGACAGGAAGCCGTCGCGTCAGGCGTAATCAAGGCAATGCGACCTGATGATTATGTGTGCAGTACCTATCGGGATCATGTCCATGCTCTGAGTGCTGGAGTACCTGCAAATGAGGTGATGGCGGAGTTGTTTGGCAAGGCAACTGGTTGTAGCAAAGGGCGCGGCGGCTCGATGCACATCTTTTCAGCAAAGCATAATTTTTTGGGTGGGTTTGCGTTTGTGGCTGAAGGTATTCCTGTGGCTGCGGGGGCAGCATTTCAGACAAAGTATCGGCGCGAAGTGTTGGGTGAGAATGCCGATCAGGTGACAGCTTGTTTCTTTGGCGATGGCGCGACAAACAACGGTCAGTTTTATGAAACCCTAAATATGGCTTCGTTGTGGAAGTTGCCAATTATTTTTGTGGTCGAAAATAATAAGTGGGCGATCGGGATGGAGCATGTTCGCGCTACTTCTGATATTGCAATTTACAAAAAAGCGGCTGTGTTTGGGATGCCTGGCTACGAGGTAGATGGCATGGATGTTATGGCAGTGCACGATCGAGCCCAAGAAGCAGTAAGACGAGCGCGGGCGGGTGAGGGTCCAACTTTACTGGAATGCATGACCTATCGTTTTCGTGGACATTCACTGGCCGATCCTGATGAACTCCGCCCCAAAGTCGAAAAAGACGAGTGGTTCAGTCGTGACCCAATTAAACTTTTTGCGGCTAAGGTCACAGCTAACGGATTAGCAACTGAGTCAGAACTTAAGTCGATCGACCAAAAAATCCAAGCTGTGGTTGACGAGTCTGTGAGGTTTGCTGAGGCTTCACCCGAACCAGGTGCAGATGAAATCTATCGTTTCCAATTTGCCGAAGACGAGTAATGCTTGATTTTGGCGATCTAACTTCTAACACACTGTTTGGGCAAAGCTTTGAAAATTTGGCTTCGCTTATGATTGATAAAGACTTGCGATTAGATTTAGTTAGATTTTGTTTTTATGCAAATTCCTCTGCTTGGTAAGCGTCAGAATCCTTGGCTGGTGATCCTAATAGCATCGATCGTTCTAGGAGGAGGCGCGATCTCTTGGCGATTGCTAAACCAGAACAGCACTAAACCCAACATCGATCGAGATACTGTCGTAGTTAAAGCAGAGCCACTCAAACTCAGGATCAAAGCCAGTGGGTCGGTTGTGCCGATTCAGACAGTTAATGTCAGCCCAAAAGTATCGGGGCGATTGGTGGAGCTACTGGTAGAGCAAGGCGACAAAGTGACGCAGGGGCAGATTATGGCGCGGATGGATGATGCCAATATTCAAGCCCAACTCGCTGAAGCTAGAGCGAATCTGGATGCTAGTCAAGCTGGCTTGGACAAATTACGTAATGGCAGTCGGACTGAGGACGTTGTCGCTGCCAAAGCTAGAGTAGATTCGGCACAGGCTCGCGCCAATCTCAGTCGTTCTCGCTTGGAACGAAATCGCGATCTGGCAAAACAGGGAGCAATTACTCGCGATCGACTTGACGAGCTAGAGGCAGAGTTTCGGGCTAATACTGGCACACTGCGGGACACCCAGAGCCAACTGCAACAACTTCAAAATGGGGCGCGGCGGGAGGATATTGCCCAAGCTGAAGCCCAAGTTGCTCAAGCTCAAGCCCGACTCAAAAATATTGAGGTGCAGCAATCTGATACGGTAATTCGATCGCCACTGAATGGCATTGTCACGCAGAAATACGCTACGGTGGGAGCCTTTGTCACCCCAACAACTACAGCATCCACTACTTCTTCAGCAACTTCGACTTCGATCGTGGCTGTCGCCGACGGCTTAGAAATCTTAGCGAAAGTACCAGAAGTCGATATTGGTCAGATTGCCGTGAACCAATCAGTTGAAGTGGTGGCAGATGCTTATCCCGATCGAATCTTTCAGGGGAGAGTCCGATTGATCGCGCCTGAAGCAGTTTTAGAGCAAAATGTCACTTCATTTCAGATTCGGATCGAACTGGAAACAGGTCAAAAAGAATTACAGTCGGGGATGAATACTAATCTCACTTTTATTGGTCGCCAGATCGATAATGCTTTGGTTGTGCCAACTGTAGCGATTACAACCGAAAATGGGCAGACAGGTTTATTGATTCCCGATCGAAATAATCAATCCCAATTTCGGGCGGTGACAATCGGTTCGACGATCGATAACAAAACTCAAATCCTCAAAGGGATTCAGGCAGGTGAAAGAGTGTTTATCAAGCTGACTGAACAGAAAAACAAACCAAACACCGCTCCCTAAAATGCGCAACAATTAGTGAAATCGCCCAAGTAGCCAGCCTAGGCCTAAACCCAGCAGACTAAAAAATATTAGCAACCCTAATGTTTGGCTACGGTTAAAACCTCTTTCGCTCATTTGCCTTTTAGCCCAAAATAGCGGCGAAAACCAGAATAAAGCCAGAACTGCTGCCAGCGCAAAGAACAG